>SMXE01000192.1 GCA_004357015.1 Caldithrix sp. | reverse complement strand
TTACAAGATTAATCGGGTAAAAATAGGAGTGCAAAAATCAGCGAAGCGTATTTTTGCTTTTAGTACCTGAGTTGTAAAGTTTTGACGTTTTTGGGCAAGACTTTAAATCACAAATCACAAATCGCAAATAAATTCCAATGCCCAATTTCCCAAATCTCAAACAATGACAAAGTCACTTGTGAGTATTATCCGGAATTTGTTATTTGATATTTGGAATTTGCGGCTCTGCCGCGTTAGGGAGGAAAACACATGGCACTCGACAATGTTGACCGCAGTCTAAGGCTGCCCGATGGTGAGTACTTTGCATCAGGCAGCACGAAAACCGGCATTGCGCTGCATCACACTGTTGGAGGAAGCGCACGCTCCTCGTTCGAATGGTGGCAACGCGATGGCGCTGTTGTTGGCACCGCCTATTTGATCGCACGGGATGGCACGATTCACGAAGTATTTGACCCCAAAGCGTGGGCCTGGCAATTTGGCTTGCGCTGGCCGAGGCAGCAAAAGCTCGCTTTCGAAAAACGCTTCATCGGAATCGAAATAGCGAGCGAGGGTGGCTTGCTCGAATCCGACGGCAACCTTTACTGCTTTGACCGCATCAGCGAAAGAACGCGCAAAAATCCTGACGAAGCGTTTGATTTCGGACAGGATTATCGCGGATACAGATATTTTGACAGATATGAAGATGCTCAGGTTGATTCGGTGATCGCGCTGGTCAACGATTTATGCCAGGATTTTACTATCAAGAAACAGTTACCACAAAACTATCCGGACTTCTATGGGGAGAGACTTACAGAGTTTGAAGGAGTCATTGGCCACGCCATGGTGCGCAGAGACAAGAGCGATCCTGCGCCCGACGACGCCTTCTGGCAGCGCGTGATTGATGAATGCGGTTTGCAATTGGTTGAACCAGGCGAAACTCCTGCGGAGGAGGGCGCTATGTTAACACAGCAACAATTCGATGAACTGTTTCAACACAACGTCTCTCAGTTCACCAGGATGGACCGGGATTCCGGCAATATGGTAAAGCAGCTGCTGTGGGAATTGCAGGCGCACGGCAATACCACCTATATTCGTCTGCGGGATCCCGTGGAGAACAGTTCAGCGGTCTTCTACGACGTCGCTCAGGGCAATGGAGAACTGGTGAAGTTGTACGCGGATTCGCTTGGATTTGCTTCCTGGGATGACAACCGACTGGAGGTTTGAGGGCATGAAAAAAATCATCATTATTCTCGCAGTGTTGTGGGTTGGGTTTGCCTTTATGGGTTATCTTTTCTGGGGAGGCGCCAAGGAAAAGATTGCGAAGGCTGAACAGGACCTTAAAGAGTTTCGTACCAAGTTCAATGCAATCAAGAAGACCAGCGATAGTCTGGATACGATTGTTGCATCCCTGAATGTTCAAAGAGTCGAATATCGGACACAGGTAGATAGCCTTTATGAAGTCATTGACATGCTTGAAAACCTGCGGCAGGATGATATAATACGCGTGGCTCAGCTCTTTCAACCGGATGACATTGTGGAAGAGGTGCGGGAGACATTCCCCAAATTCAAAAGAGCTCCGATGGGGGTGGCTGTTGTTCCCCATCCAAGAACCGGCTTGCCGATAACCACATTCCAGATGCCGATCCAGCTCGTCTCTTCGTTCATCGCCGATCGCAATGATGTGGTGAACTTGCTGAAACAGAAGGAGGTTTTTAAGATTGTCAATTTGACCCTGGAGGACGTCATTGCGCTCCAGGATTCAATCATAACGTTAAAGGAGCAGAAGGTCATGGCTTACAAGGAGGGGTTGGAGTTTGGCATGAACAAATACGAGCAATTGACCAAGGAGTACATCAACACGTTGAAGAATCCGCCGAAGGTGAGTCTATTTCCGAACAAATTTGCGCTTGTAGGGATTGCCGCCGGTGCCGCGGTAGGCTATGCCGTTGGGAAATGATCCCACGACTACACAAATGAAAAGGAGGAGACAGGCCAATGGGAGACGTGATTAAAACTCTGACGCAACTTGCCTTCACAGCGATCATCCTGACAGTTGCGCTCGAGCAAATTTTTGACACCAACTTGTTCCAGAAGTATCTTGGGAAAGGTCTCGATGGAAAGGGTAGCAAGTTTCTCACGAGTTTTGACTTGCGTCCATGGATTGCCACTGCAGTAGGGATTTTTCTGGCTTTTGGTTTCAAAATGCAGGCAGTGAAGTCTGGTCTGGGTATTGCTGATGTCGAAGGCTTCCTTGGTGCTGAAGCTGAAATCGTCGACATGCTTCTGACCGGCCTGATCATCGGTGGTGGCACGAAAACCATCGTAAAAATCGCGAAGCGCTATGGCACAACCAGAAGCGAGATTCAGGCGGGCGTCAGTGGTGGCGGCAGTGCGTCGGTTCAGGCAGATCCGGGTGGGTGACGAGTGTGAGCTTATCTCGAGAAAGCCACCGTAAAGGTCAGAAAATCGTAAGCTTCGTGTGATGCAATTCGTTTGAAGACGCCGGTGCGAAGGACGGCTTCCTTGACTTCGATCTTGTCCAGTTTTACTATTGTTATGTCCACATCTCGCTGCCCCATCTTGGCCTTGATTGTGACCACCACGTTTAAGGCGTCTTGCTGCCCGACGTTCTCCAGGAGCAATTCAATAGCCGGCTGACCGTCGACGGTTGTTTGCTGGCGCCGGAGGATTTTGACATCGCCCACTGCATAGTCAACAGCACTGATGTCGCACCTCAAAAAAAACAACGTGGCCACAAGCAGAAGGCCTCTTTTCATGGGTTCCTTCCTTATCACGAATTTCCTCTATTTGATTAGAGCTACATTCGTTGCAGGTATCTGCCGATAGCAAGTGAAAAGCATCGTGTCAAAAGTTTCAATCCGAACCACTCCGGGACTTTTTGCTTGTATTTTTTGCATAAAATAGTTAGTTTCACACGCTTCGACAATCGAGGCAATGAATCCCCGGCCTGGTCGTGGCGAGAGTAGTTTGTTGATTCGGGTGTTAGTTTGATGAAGAAGTCAGCATTTCTCCTTTTTCTTTCCTTCCTGTTGGTCTTTTCCCTGGAACTCAAAGCTCAAAGTGCAACCGGTTATGCTTTCCTGCGAACGCTTGTGGGTGCACGGCCGTCAGCGATGGGCGGTGCATTTGTCGGCATTCAGGGGGACATCCACAACATATTCTACAATCCGGCCGGACTAACTCCCATTCTGAAAAAGCAAGGTACAGCTTCGTACCTTAACCATATTTTGGATTTTCAGTCCGGCTTTCTCGCCTACGTCCATCCTTTTTCCGAGGGAACCGGCGCAGTAGCGCTCAACTTTTATGACTTTGGCAGCTTCGACGGCCGCGATGAGAACAATCTGCCGACCGGCGACTTCAGTGCAAACGGGCTGGTGTTTTCCGCCGGTTATTCGCGCGCGGTGGTTAAGAACCTGTCGGTAGGCGCCACGGGGAAGTTCATCCGTTTTCATATTGGTGATTTTACCGAGACGGCCCTGGCTTTGGACGCCGGCATCATTTTTTCGCTCCCGGATCAGAAGTTGAATATCGGCGCGGGCGTGTTCAATCTGGGTACAACAACCAGCGCATTCATCGAGACAAAAGATGATCTGCCGGTCAGCCTGCAAATCGGTGCTTCGAAAGTGCTGGAGCATTTACCCGTCATGGTCAGCGCCGCTTTGGTTAAGTTTGAAGACGAGAGTCTTGAATACCGTTTCGGTGGTGAAATAACCGTGACCGAGCAGCTTTTAGTCAGGCTGGGCTATAATTCTGTCGGGCAGGATCAGAAGGTGGATACCGACAAAGATAAATTCTCCGGGGTTTCCTTCGGACTGGGCTTCAAATTAAACACTTTTAACATCGACTATTCGTTGACCTCGTTTGGCGAAGTCGGTTCGCTCAACCGCGTGACTTTAGTAGGCCGATTCTAGCCGCGTTTCCTGCGAATTTTTAACAAAAGTATATTGCTAATCAGTGCCGGTGGTGCTGATTTTTTTTTGCTTTAGACCATGTTGATGATTATATTTGGATAATTTAAATCACCAAGTAAGGATATGTGGAACCGACATGGCTCATGAAATTGTCGTTTTGGTAACTGCGGCCTCTCAGGAAGAAGCATCACAGATTGCCGGCCGACTGGTTGAGGAGAAACTGGCCGCGTGCGCGAATATTATCCCTGGCGTGCGATCTATTTTTAGTTGGCGGGGAGAAATCTGTGACGAGAGCGAAGTCTTGCTGATCATCAAGACCACACGGAAGAATCTCTGTCATTTGGTGGAAATGGTCGAAGAGATTCACAGTTACGAGGTGCCGGAAATCATCGCTTTGCCAATTGTTGGTGGATCGGAGGACTATCTCTCCTGGCTGAACGAGGAAGCCAGCAGGGAGTGAGGAAGGAATACCGCTGCGCTCATCTATGTATAATAGCCAACGTGTTCGCAAAGCGCTTATCCCGGCGGCCGGTCTTGGCACCCGAATGCAGCCTGCAACGCTTGCCGTGCCGAAGGAGTTATTGCCTGTGGGCAAGCTGCCGATGATTCATTACGCCGTGTGCGAGGCGCTCTCAGCCGGCGTCGAGGAAATCTTCATTGTCATAAATCACGAGAGAAAGAAGGGGATTCAAGATTTTTATTACGGGTTGGACAGAGAGAATGACGCCTGTTTTCCCGGAGTGCAACAATGCGAGCAGAGACGAACGTTCACGATACACTTTCTCGAACAGCCATTTCCTCTGGGAATCGTGGATGCAATTGTGAGGTCTAAGAGACATCTTGAAGATGAGAGATTCTTTCTTTTGATGCCGGACAATGTGTTTTGGGGTGCGCGAACGTCATGTCAGCAGATCATGGCCGCGGGGCGGGACGGACACGCTATTTTGGGGTTGATTGAGGTGACAAAAGAGAACGCGCAGATGTTTGGCAACAGCGGCCGTGTGCAACTAAGAGCGCTTGGCGGTAGAAAACATGAAGTGATCGGATTGGCGGATAAGTCGGCAGGAGCGTTTCTATTGGACGGCGCAGTAAAAGTTGTCAGGATGTGCGGGAGATATTTGCTTGGCCCTGAGTTTTTTGAAGAGGCGGACGCCATCGTGGCAAGCGAACTGGCTAATAAGGATGAAGTGCCCATCCTGAAAAGGTTGATCGAAAGGAAACATGTACTCGGTGTTGAATTGGACGGCGTATTATTCGATTGTGGCAACTGGCGAGGCTACAGGGCCGCGAATGAATTTTTCTGGCAGAACGAGATTCCATGGAGTTGACAATCGTCGGCAGCGGTACAGCCGCTCTTGAGGCCAGTCGCGGGCCCTCCGGGTATGTGCTGAAAACCGGTGCTCAGTACAACCTTCTGGACGGCGGTACTGGCACGCTGCTGAAGTGTCTGCAGGCAGGGGTTTCTTACAAAGAGATCGATCGCCTGTTTTATACGCATCTGCACCCGGACCACACGATAGATCTGGTTCCGTTCTTGTTTGCGACAAAACATACGCCCGGCTACACTCGCACCCGCAAACTGGAGATTTTTGGCCCCGTCGGGTTTCACGCATTTTTGGACAAATTTGTGGATGTGTTTGGTTCCGGCATGCTCGACGTTGCCTATGAGATTGAAATAAAGGAGTTAGACGAAACGGAACTAACCCTCGCTTCGTTCAAGGTTGTGTCAAGGTTGATGCAGCACTCGCAAAACGCAATTGGCTATCGGTTTGAAATGGACGGCAGGGTGTTCGCTTATTCCGGCGATACAGACGTTTGTGCCGGGGTGCTTGAGTTAGCAAAAAACGCTGATGTTTTGCTGCTTGAATGTTCGTTTCCGGACGGAGAAAAAGTGACAGGTCATCTGACACCAAGCGAGGCCGGAAGGATTGCGGCGATGGCGGAAGTGAAAAGACTGATTTTGACCCATATTTACCCGCCGGTGCAGGCAGAAAGAATTATGACTGGTGTAGAAGAGCAGTTTTCTGGGTCAGTTGAAATTGCCAGAGACCTGATGCATGTACAAATCTAAGAGTATAGTGTGAAGAAAGTAAGAGCAAAGGCCGTCATCGCATCTATCTTGCTACATGTGATGATGTTCTTTTTATGGGTGAGTGCGATAAGGTTCGATTTGTTTGCATCCGCAGTGGAGAGGGAATTGCTTGACACAAACCCGCTGGTGTTTGAGTTGCAGGATATCAAACGACCACGCCAGGTTATTGAAACGCCGGACGACGCGAAGACGGTCGAGGAGCAAGAAAACGCCGACTACCTGTCGGACAAAAATGCGCTTGCCCGAAATTCCGAGATCGATCCGAATGTGGATATTGGCGCCCCGTTTGCCCGCGGCGACTTCAACGTGCCTGAGCTACCCATTCCGCAGGGGCCGCAAGGAGAGAACGGCCGACCGAACCAGGCCGAGAACCCGGAGAAACGCAAAGATCAGCAGGATGATGAGTCGTCAGACAAAGGGGATCTCTATGCGCAGAGGTCGGCCAGCGAGTTCAAGCGTGACTATTTGACCAAATCCGAAAGTGACAGGACGCCAGGCTCACCGGAAACCAGGCCGCGAGTACGGTACGACCATCAGAATTCTCGCGTGCCGGACATGGGCCCGATGTCTTTCAATACCTATAACTGGGACTTTGCGCCCTATATGCTGGCGCTGAAACGGAAGGTCGAAGGCAATATTTTCCCGCCGGCGGCTTTTACCAGGCTCGGTATGATCGACGGACAAACGTTGCTGCGTTTTAGGATTTACCCGGATGGCAGGCTGAATCACCTGGAAGTCTTGGAATACAACGGACACAAGACGTTGATGGAGACGAGTTATCGTGCCATCGAAGTTTCGACGCCGTTTGCACACCTGCCCGCCGGCTTTCCGGAGGAATATCTCGAGGTGACAGCGAGGTTCTCTTATTTTATACAGCGAAACTAATCAGTCAGAGAGGAATACAGATGGAGCAAGTACTTGAGTTTTTCCAAAAGGGCGGATTTGTCATTTACCCGTTGATGCTTTGTTCGGTGCTCGGTCTCGCCATTGTCGTCGAAAAGGCGCTGGCGTTACGCCGGAAAAGCGTGATCATCCCGGAAATCGTTAACATTCTGGACGACATAAAGGGCAGTGACGATATCAGCCTGGCGCTTTCGATTTGTGACAGACACGAAGGGCCGTTCGCGAATGTTATCAGGGTGGGCCTGGAAAGCCGCGATATGCCCAAGGATGAGATCAAGGAAGCCCTTAACGACCAGGGCAGGCAGGAGGTGCATACGCTGGAGCGCGGCCTGGTGATTCTCGAAACCATTGCCGGTATTTCGCCTTTGCTCGGTCTGCTGGGCACGGTGGTCGGCATTTTGAAGGTGTTTAATGTCATCGCCGCTGTCGGCGTGGGGCAGGCGACGGCGCTGTCCGGTGGCATTTCCGAAGCACTCATCACGACTATTGTTGGGCTTTCCATCGGTATTCCGGCGGTTGTAGTTTACAACTATTTCATCGACAAAGCGGAAGGGCATATTCTGGAAATCGAGAAGTACTCTTCCATGCTCTTGAAGAAAGTCGCATCTTTTCAGACCAACAGTAAGGTGGAAGCAGATGCAGTTTAAGAAGAAACAAAAGCGCAAACCGATGATCAATATCACGTCGTTGATCGACGTGATGTTCTTGCTGCTCATCTTTTTTATGGTGTCATCCACTTTTCTGGAGCAGCCGGGCATCAAGCTTGAGTTACCACACGCGCAGAGCGCTGCTATCGTCGAGCAAAAGGATTACACGCTGTTCGTGGACAAAGATGGCAAGATGTTCCTGAACCGTGACGAAGTGAACACCGAGAATCTGGAAGCGAAGCTCAAAGCTGTCTTGCCTGACATGGAAGATGGCGCTCTGATACTCAAGGCTGATCAGGATGTGTCGCACGGCATCGTTGTGCGTGTGATGGATATTGCCAAGCGAAGCGGCGTGAAGAAGTTGGTGATTGGCACCAAGCTGGATGACCAGTAGGAACGGTTGACAAAAGCCTTGCATTTTTGAGACCGGATTAATATATTTGAACGCTTTGTTTTTGTCAAATAGAGACAATAGGGATGAACCTAAACTTGAAGTGCTAATGACGAGAATCCTCTGCTTAATACCGGAAAGACTGACTGTATTTAAAATCACAAATTCAGACACGAAGCTGCAAACATCTGAAAATGCACCATAATTTTGGTGCATTTTTTATTTTTGGCCGATTGTAAATAAAATGTTACATAAAACAATAGTTTGGAGGTAGCAAAAATTGAAAGGTAACTTGACAGGATTGGTGGACCTTCAAAAAGTCGACAAAGAGCTACAGGCACTCGAAGCACTGAAAGGGGATTTACCGCAACAGGTCGGGAAGTTGCGAAATGAGTTGAACGCGGCCAAAGAAACCTATGGTTCGCAGCGCAACGAACTCACTGAGATTAAGAAGACAAAAGCGCTTGGCGAGGTTGAGCTCCAAGACTTTCAGGAAAAAGCCAAGAAATATCGCGAGCAGCTCTATGCCGTCACCTCTAACCGCGAGTACGATGCAATAACCACAGAAATCGATGCGGTGGATGCCAAAATAAGCGACGTCGAAGACGAGGTTCTCCAATTTATCGAGGATGAGGAAATCCTTGAACAGGAACTGGCGAATGCCGAGCCTGAAATAACCGCACTTGAAGAAAACCTCGACAAGACGGAAAAAGAACTCAACGAAAAAATTCAGGCGACCGAGAAAGAGTACGAAGCCTTCCGCAGGCAGAGGGATGAAATTTCGGAGTCGGTGGAGCGGCGCGTGCTTTATCAGTACGAAAGAATTCGCAAAGGTATTGGCAATTCAGTCGTCGCGGAAATCATGAATAACGCGTGCGGAAGCTGCTTTTCATCGATTCCACCGCAGAAGCAACTGGAAGTTAGAACGATGACGCAACTGATTTTTTGCGAATCCTGTGGCCGGATACTCGTTTATACGCGAAAAAGGGAAGCAGTGGCAAGCTGAAAGCATGGTTTTAGCTCAGTCGAAACGTTTACAAAAAGTGGCAATCCAAAGCAGTCCAGGTGGTCGCGTGGGGCTATTGCCCCATGAGGAAAGTCCGAACTCCACAGGGCAGGACGCTCCGTAACGCGGAGGAGGGGCGACCCTACGGAAAGTGTCACAGAAAATACACGGCCGATGGTCCGTCCGGCAACAGCCGGCCGGATACAGGCAAAGGTGAAATGGTGAGGTAAGAGCTCACCTTTCCGGCAGAGATGTCGGGAGTACGATAAACCCCGTCCGGAGCAAGACCAAATATGTTTCGCCTATCCGGCGACAGCCGGGTAGCAGGGTTGCCCGTCCTGTATCTTCCTTTCGGAGGATGGCGAAATGGGTAGGTTGCTTGACCCTGTCAGCAATGACAGGGCTAGATAAATGACCACCTCTCCGGCTTTTGCCGGAAAGACAGAATTCGGCTTATCGGACTGCTTTGGATTGATTTTTTGAGAGAGGGAGGGAGCACGGAAATAGATGGAAAAAGACTGGCAGTTATGTGATGGCCATGATGCGGAGTTGGTGCGCCGCTTTGCGGAGGAACTCAATTCAGGACCGGTGCTTGCCAGAGTGCTGCTAAACCGTGGCATCGAGGATGTTGAAGCAGCCCGGCAATTTTTTATCCCCAAATTAGAACATCTCCACGATCCCTTCTTAATGGCTGGAATGGATGATGCTGTGCAGCGAATTCAGACGGCGCTTGCAAGCAAGGAAAAGATTCTGATCTATGGTGACTACGATGTAGACGGTACGTCATCGACTTCGATGATGCTGATGTTCTTTAGAAAGCTGAACCATCCTGTCGATTTTTACGTGCCAGACCGCATAAAGGAAGGCTATGGCCTTTCCCGGACTGGCATCGAACACGCGCGCGCTGATGGCTTTGGTCTCATTATCACGGTGGACCTTGGGGTGACTGCTGTGGAGGAGATCGCCTTCGCGCACGAATGTGGATTGGATGTGATCGTGTGCGACCACCATCAACCTGGTCAGGAATTGCCGCCGGCACTGGCCGTGTTGAACCCGAAACGGGCGGATTGTGCCTACCCGTTCAAGGAATTAGCCGGGGTTGGCGTCGCGTTTAAGTTGTTGCAGGCTTTACAACGGCATCTGCAGTTGGATGAATCGACTGTTTTCGAGTTGTTGTATTTTGTGGCGCTCGGCTCCGCAGCCGACATTGTTCCCCTGGTCGATGAGAACAGGGCGCTGGTTAAACACGGCCTGAAAGATCTTGCTCTGTCGCGGAGAAATGTTGGTTTGCGGTCGCTGGTGAAAATCACGGGCCTGGCCGACAGAGACATAGGCACCGGACAGGTCGTGTTCGTGCTGGCACCGAGAATCAACGCTGCTGGCAGATTGGGAGATGCGGGACGCGCAGTGAGGCTGCTGACCACTGACGACGAAGAAGTAGCGCGCGATATTGCGTCCGTTTTGGAAAGCGAAAATCGAACCCGCCGCGAAATTGACGAAGCCACGCTAATTGATGCGGTTGCCCTGGTCGAAAGCGCTGGGGACCCCGCCAGCAAGTTCATCTTTGTGCTGAACAGCGATGAATGGCATCCCGGTGTAATCGGAATCGTGGCGTCGCGGATTGTGGAGAAATATTTTCGCCCGACCGTCATGATCGCCACCGATAATGGCGAGGGCAAAGGCTCTGCGCGCAGCATCCCTGGATTTGATATTTACGCAGCGCTTAAGAGCTGCGAAGACTTGATGCTCAGTTTTGGCGGCCACAAGTACGCAGCCGGTTTGAGCATCGAAACGGACAAGATACCACTTTTGCGTGAAAAGTTGAGCCAGGTGGCGGCTCAGAACCTGAGTGATGCGATGCTGGTGCCAAAGCTGAACATCGATTCCGAATTGCGGTTCAGAGAAATCGACGCCACTTTATTGAAGCTGTTCAGGAAAATGGCGCCGTTTGGTCCGCAGAATGCGCGTCCAACATTCTTGTCACGGGAGCTGCAGATCGTGGGCACGCCAAGCATTGTCGGCAAGAACCACCTGAAATTCAAGGTACGGCAGGACGGCGTTGTGATGGATTGTATCGGGTTCAATCTTGGCGAGAAACTCTACCGTATTTCAGCCGGTGAAAGAAGTGTCGAGATGGTTTACGTGATCGATGAGAACCAATATAAGGGCCGGAGCACGATTCAACTGCGAGTCAAGGATCTAAGATAGCAGAAAGGGCCGCCAGGTCATTTATGAAGCTTTATGAAAGCCAGCTAAGCAAAAAGTCAAAAGAGTACAAGAGCCGTCACGGCGCGATGCTCACGAAATTGAGCGAGCTCAATCTGTACCTGAAGCAAGTCAAAGAGCAGAACCCAAAAGCGGTGGAGAAGTTGCGCAAGCGGGGGAAGTATCCCGCACGCGAGAAAATCGCCAAAGTCATTGATGCAGGGACCGATGTTCTGGAAATCGGCGCCCTTGCTGCCTGGAATATGTATCAGGATATTCCCGGCGGCTATCCATCCGCGGGTACGATTACGGTGGTGGCCACGGTTTCCGGCCGGAAGGTGGTTATCATCGCCAATGACCCGCTGGTTAAGTCCGGTGCCTGGGTAGAGACAACGTGCAAAAAGAACTTACGGGCGCAGGAAATCGCCATGGACAACCGGCTGCCAATTATCTACATGGTAGATTCCGCCGGTGTGAACCTGGAGCGGCAGGCCGAGATTTTTCCCGACAAACTACACTTTGGCCGCATCTTTCGCAACAACGCCAAAATGGCGGCCATGGGCATCCCGCAGATTTCCTGCGTTTTTGGATTCTGTGTCGCGGGTGGCGCTTACCTGCCCGGGATGAGTGGTGATCTTGCCATGATTACTCAGCACTCGTCCATGTTTCTGGCCGGTCCCTTTCTCGTGCAATCTGCGCTCGGTCAGGTGGTGGACATGGAGACGCTCGGCGGCGCCAGCATGCACAATGCCATCAGCGGGGTGGCAGACTACCAGTTTGATACCGAAGATGAAGCCTGCGAGTGGATTAGGAATCAGGTAGCTGCGCTTGGCAAGCGTTCGGCTGGGGTCTTCGCTCGAATTGAACCCGAGCCTCCTAAGTACGACCCGGAAGAAATTCTGGGCGTGCTGCCTTTCAATGCCACCGGCACGTACGAGATGTGCGAGATCATCGCCCGTATCGTGGATGGCAGCCGGTTTGAGGAGTTCAAGCCGCACTTCGGCCTCACCCTGATCACCTGTTTTGCCAGAATCGGCGGGTTTTCCGTCGGGATTGTGGCGAACCGGGGCAAGCAGGTTTATCGTCAGATGCCACCGGACGAGCACGGCAATCCGCAGCCGCCGCAGGTGCAGATCGGCAATGTCATTTACAGCGACTCCGCGAACAAGGCGTCGCATTTTATTATGCTGTGCAACGAGCGGCTAATTCCACTGGTATTCCTGCACGACGTCACAGGCTTTATGGTCGGAAAGATGGCGGAAAACAACGGCATCATCAAGGATGGCTCTGAAATGGTGAACGTGCAGGCCAATTCTGTTGTGCCGAAGTTTTCCATAATAATAAGAAATAGCTTTGGCGCTGGCAACTACGCCATGGCCGGCAAGGCCTATGACCCGCGGCTTATTTTTTCATGGCCAACAGCGCGGCTGGCGGTCATGGACGGTGGCGTTGCCGCCGACACGGTCCTTTTGACCAAGAAAAATCTGGACGAGACGGCTAAGAAGAAATTTCGTGAAGAATTGGTCAAGAAGTATGAGTACGAAACATCGCCTTACTTTTCAGCCGCACGGCTGGTCGTTGATGGCATTATCGATCCCCGCAAGACGCGCGACACGTTGATCTGGGGGCTTGAGATGGCTGAAAACAATCCGGATGTGCCGGAATACAGGACCGGCCTATTGCGGTTGTAAAGGCTGATTTTTCTTGTTGAGGATTTGGAGAATTACTAAACGAAAGTGAGCATGAAAGAACCAGTACTCATCGGTAACGGACAGGGCTTTTGGGGCGACAGCATCGATGCGCCGGTGAAGCTGATGCACGACGGCCCGATTCATTATGTAACTTTGGACTATTTGGCCGAAGTCACGATGTCGATTATGCAGCGCCAGAAGCAGAGGAATCCGAGTCGCGGCTATGCTACGGATTTCGTGCACTTGATGAAAGAGACGCTGTCGGCTATTGTTGAAAAAGACATCAAAGTGATCGCCAGCGCCGGCGGGGTGAATCCGGAGGCGTGCCGCGAGGCCGTGTTCGAAGTGGCGCGCGAACTCGGACTGACCGGACTCAAAATCGGCATCGTCGAAGGGGATGATATTCTGGCAACCCTGCCGGAGTTGATGCAATCGGGCGCGGAGTTTAATCATCTTGAAAACGGCGAGCCATTGAGCTTGGTGCAGGATAAGGTGCTTTCGGCCAACGTTTACATTAGCTCGCTGCCCATCGCGGAAGCGCTTGAACAGGGTGCGCAGGTGATCATCACGGGTCGCGCTACCGACCCCGGTTTGGTGCTGGCGCCGCTGGTTCACGAGTTCGGCTGGCGTGCGGACGATTGGGACAGGCTCGCAGCCGGGACGATTGCCGGACATATTTTAGAGTGCGGCGCGCAGGCAACGGGCGGGAATTTTTCCCGTTGGTGGGAAGTGCCAAATTACGCGCAGATTGGCTATCCCATCGTGGAGGCCTACAGCGACGGCACCTTTATCGTCACTAAGCATCCGGGTACCGGCGGCATGGTTACGATAGACACCGTCAGCGAACAGATCGTTTACGAAATGGGCGACCCGAAGAACTACATTTCACCCGATGTGTGTGTGGATTTCACCACCATCGAATTGGAAGAAGTGGGCAAGGATCGTGTCAAAGTGTCCGGTATCAAGGGGATGCCGAGTACGGATTTTTACAAGGTGTCGCTGAGTTACCTGAACGGCTACAAAGCCTCCGGCACCCTGACCATCAGCGGGCCGCAGGCATATGAAAAAGCGCAGAAGTGTGCGGAGATCGTCTGGCAGCGGCTGAAAGATGCCGGTTTTACCTTTGACGACACCAACTCGGAGTATCTCGGCCTGAATTCCTGTCACGCTGAGATCAACCCGATTCCGGAACAAGTAAACGAAGTGGTTTTGCGGCTTTCCGCCAGAGACGTGAACCCTGACAAAATCACGCGTTTTGGCAAAGAGATTGCGCCGCTGATCACCAACGGCCCTCCGGGGGTCACGGGCTTTGCGGGCGGCCGTCCCAAACCACAGGAAATCGTGGCCTATTGGCCGGCTTTGATCGACAAAAGTCTGGTTGAAACCAGCGTGACGGTGGAGGAGGTCTGATTTGAAGAAGATTCGGTTGCTTGAACTCGCACACGCCCGCAGCGGAGACAAGGGCGACAGTTCTAACGTCGGCTTGCTGGCAAACAATGAAGCGGCGTACGAAATCATTCAGGATCAGGTGACGGCGGAGCGCGTTAAGAGACATTTTGGCAGCATCGTAAAAGGCAAAGTGGACTGTTATGAACTGCCCAATCTGCTTTGTCTCAATTTCATCCTGCACGATTCGCTCGGCGGCGGCGGTAGCGAGAGTTTGCGCAACGACGCTCAGGGCAAGACGCATGGACAGGCGCTTTTGCTTATGGAAATTGACGTGCCGGACGATTTTGAGACAACGTAAAATGTAAATCATGGACGATTTAGGCAACAGCAAAATGGACATTCTCGGGTATTTGAAATCTTTAAGTTCGTCCCTTGAGTCCACAGCGGCGGACCTGGCCATCGTGCTGGCGGCGGGACACGGTAGGCGCATTAAGTCGAATACCTCAAAAATGCTGCACGAAATTTGGGGTGAGCCCACTGTCGCGCGCGTGGCGGAAGCAGCGGCCGCAGGGTTGAGTTCGGATAATCAGGTGATCGTGGTTGGCATCAAAGCGAAGGAGGTCGCCGGTACCGTGGGCAAGCGAAACAACCGCATCTTCGCATATCAAGCGGAGCAGAACGGCACGGGGCACGCGACGCGGAGTGCGCTAGAGCAGATTCCCGACAACGATTATTCCGGCGATATTCACATTTTCCCTGGCGATATGGGGCTGCTTACGGCTGAGGCTATCCGGAAATTCAAATCGGCTTTTGCCGACTCGGGCTGTGACATGATGGTTCTGACCGGAGTGTACGAAGGCAATCCTGACGAGAACTACTACGGCAGAATTGTGCGCGTTCCGGATCATGATGTTGCGGGCGCGATCTCCGGCGAAGACGCGGGCAAGGTCATCGAAATCAAAGAACACAAGGACATTCTGGCGCTTGGTGAGGACAAAAAATACAGCGTAAATTACAATGGCCTGACCTATGGCTTTTCCAAACAGGAACTGCTGGAAAACAACGAATTTAACACCGGGGTGTTTGCGTTTAAGTCGGATCATCTCAAGGTGCGGATTCGCGACCTGGGCACCAACAACGTGCAGGGTGAGTTATACCTGACGGATTTGATCGCCATCTTCAACGCCAACGGTCTGTCAGTTGGCGCCGTGCCTGCTGACGACAATCGCACAGTGCTCGGGTTTAACACCAAAAGCGTGCTGCTCGAAATGAACGAAATCGCCTGCCAGCGTGTTTATGAGCAAATCAGGAATCTTGTTGCCATCGAGAATGCGACGGATTTTTTCATCGCAGAGGATGTGGTGCGGCAGATTGTTGAACTTGACCGTGAGAAAGCGCCCGTCGATATGTTTTTTGGCAAAGGCGCGTACGTTGGCAAAGGCGTGGCTTTGAACAAAGGCGTCCACATCGGACGGCTCGCAAAGGTGTCCGGCAAAGTGGTGTTGGGGGAGAATGTAAGAGTGGGTGCAGGCGTCAGCATTTTCGGCAGCAACGACCATCCAACCAAGATCGGTAACAACGTCATCATTACGGGCAGGTCGGGCATTGTCGGCTGCACCATCGAAGATGACGTCCTGATCGAAGAATCGATTCTGGAATGTAAGCACATCAAACGGATTGAAAACGGCAATGGCCAGGTGCAGGCAGTAAGATTTGTTCAGCCCGTTCAGCAAGGGCTGGATGCGATTTCTGACCTGGAGAACTAATCTTCCTGAGAAATGGGATGTCACTTGCAGCACATAGAATATGAAATCAAGGATTACGTCGGCGTTCTTACAATTGACCGCCCGCCGGTAAATGCGCTTAACAGCGACTTGGTTGCGGAAATCGGACAAGCTGCGGGGCAGGTGGAGCGTGATGGGCAGGCTGGCGTGGTGCGGTGCGTGATCATCACAAGCCGCGGCAAGTATTTCAGCGCCGGCGCCGACCTGAAGGAACGCATGGGTATGGCGGAGGAAGAGGTCGCGTCTGCCGTCGCCAACATCGGCGCTGCGGTGAATAGGTTGGCGCGTATTTCTGTTCCCACCATTGCAGCGATGCAGGGCAGCGCTTTTGGCGGCGGCTTCGAGGTCGCCCTTGCTGCAGACCTGCGGGTCATCGTGGACGGCGCGCAAGTCGGACTGCGAGAGACTGCGCTCGCCATTATTCCCGGCGCCGGCGGCACGCAGCGGCTGACCCGCTTGGTCGGACCAAGCAATGCCATCTACTGGATCACCAGTGCGCGGCTGTTTTCTGCGCCCGAGGCCCTTGCGCACGGTGCTGTTAATTTCGTGGTTCCGGAAACTGACTTAATGCCGAAAGCCCTGGAAATAGCCACGGAAATCGCGGCAAACGGGCCGTTGGCAGTGCGGCAGGCCAAGCGTGCAATCGTTGCCGGCCTCGCGCTGGACCCGGAAGCCGGCCTCAAGCTCGAATTCGAATGCTACCAGAGAATTATTCCGACAAGCGACCGGCTTGAAGGGTTGAACGCGTTCAAAGAAAAACGCAAGCCGAAATATGCAGGGAAGTAGGAGTAAAGTGTTTTCGTGTTCAGGTGTTTGCGCGATAATACCTGAACTGAGCTACTAATAGTTCAAGACATCAACTCTAAAATACTAAAACCTGGAGCTTTTGATGGGTTACACTGAATTTACTGAAGAACAATTGATGCTGCGCGATATGGTGCGTGAGTTCGCGCAGAAGGAAATCGAGCCGCTTGCGGCAGAAATTGATGAGACCTGCGAATACCCGCTGGAGAACATCAAGAAAATGGCGGAGTTGGGATTGCTCGGCCTTCCGTTTCCTGAGGAGTACGGCGGGGCGGGCATGGACACTATCAGTCTGGCACTGTCGTTGGAGGAAATCGCCAAAGCGTGTGGCTCAACCTGTCTGTCGGTGGCAGCGCACATCTCGCTTTGCGCCACGCCTATCTATTTGTTTGGAACGGAAGCGCAGAAGCAAAAGTATCTCGTGCCGCTGGCGCAGGGCAAATCCATCGGCAGTTTTTGCCTTTCCGAGGCGGGTTCGGGCTCGGATGCCGGCGCTGCCAAAACCACGGCAGTGCTTGAAGGCGACCACTACGTCCTCAATGGCAGCAAGCTTTGGGTGACGAACGCCGGCGTGGCGGACTACTTTGTAGTGTTTGCCAAAACGGATCTGGAGAAAGGTGTGCACGGCCTTTCCGCCTTTATTGTTGAGAAGGAGTTCGAAGGCTTTATTATAGGAAGGAAAGAGGACAAACTCGGTGTGCGCGCTTCTGACACGCGGCCAATCTCAATAGATGGCTGCCGCGTTCCGAAAGAGAATTTGCTTGGCCAGGAGAACGATGGCTTCAAACAAGCCCTGGTGACCCTGGACGGTGGCCGTATCGGTATTGGCGCCATGGCGGTGGGGTTGGCGCAGGCTGCTATGGAAAAATCTGCCGCGTATTCAAAAGAGCGTGTTGCATTTGGCCGGCCCATCGGCGATTTTCAGGCCATCAAGTGGATGTTGGCGGATATGGCCACCGAAATCCATGGTGCGCGGCTCATGGTGCATCACGCGGCGCACTTGCGCGACCAAAGCAAACCATATACTGCAGAAGCAGCTATGGCCAAACTGTTTGCATCGGAAGCGGCCATGCGTGCTACGAAAAACGCCATCCAGATTTTTGGCGGCTACGGTTACACGCGGGACTATCCGGTGGAGCGCTACTGGCGGGATGCCAAACTCACCGTTATCGGCGAAGGCACGTCGGAAGTGCAAAGGTTGGTTATTTCGCGCGAGCTTCTGAAAAACTTTTAGTAGGTGAATATGCAATTCGGTGATTTTGAACTTTTCTTGATAAGTGACGGTACATTCCGGCTGGATGGCGGCGCCATGTTTGGCGTGGTGCCGAAAGTACTGTGGGAGCGCACCAATCCGGCGGATGAAAGGAACCGGATTCTGCTGGGGCTTAACTGTTTGCTGATCAAATCTCAGGTCGATTTAATTCTCGTG
>SMXE01000191.1 GCA_004357015.1 Caldithrix sp. | reverse complement strand
GAAACCCAAGAATTCGAGATTGAGCGTGAAGGAATAGATTCGAGATTCTGGCACAGACTGTTTTCGGTTTCTCTTCGGAGGGACTTTGAGGGCGTCTTGCCATTGGATGTCACGATTCAGTATTCTGTCAATGGCGTCGCCAAACAAGCCAGGAACGACAACTACGCCCGCACCAGCCACGCCCCCCTCGAGGTTGTGGTGGCCAGCCAGGCGCTGCCGAAGACAGCCGGCTGGCACTTTGGCGAATTCCACTGCCACACTAGTTTCACGGACGACCAGGTTGAGTTCGGCGCACCCCTCGCAGCCACGCGTCAGTTGGCAAGAGTCATGGGGCTGAATTTCTTTTGTGCCACAGACCACTCCTACGATCTTGATGACGATCCGCACAATTATCTAAAAAAGGATCCGCTGCTGCGAAAATGGCAAGCCCTGTGGCAGGAAGTGGGCGCCTTAAACGCTGACAACTCAGGATTCGTCATCGTTCCCGGCGAAGAAGTGTCAGCAGGCAACCACAAGAATCGCAACGTTCACTTTCTGATTTTGAACAATCCCACATTTCTGCCCGGAGACGGAGACGGCGCAGAGCGTTGGTTTCGCACGCGGCCCACGGCTTCTATCGAATCTGTCCTGCAACGCAGCAACTCAAACTCGGCGGCTTTCGCTGCGCATCCGTTGATTTCACCACCGCTGCTGGAACGAATGCTCGTGCGGCGCGGAAAGTGGGAGGCGCCGGATTTTGAGCACCCGGGTCTGCACGGGCTGCAAATCTGGAACGGCTCAGACGCCGGTTTCGAGGAGGGCAAGCGAGCCTGGATCAACTTGCTCCTGAATGGACGACGCATCTTCATTTCCGCTGGCAACGACGCGCACGGCAACTTCAATCGCTATCGCCAGATCGGCTTCCCTTTTCTGACCATGCAGGAGAATCACCACCAGGTTTTCGGCAGGGTGAGAACCGCGGTTTTCGTTGACCAACAATTGACACTCGACTCGTTGCTGATGGCCATCCGAAACGGTAGAATGGTGGTGACAGATGGTCCTTTTCTCGATCTTAGAATCATTTCGCACGATGGGCAAACTGGCAGGCCGGGGGACACTCTTTCTGGTCAGACGCTCCAGTTCGACTGCGTGTGTCAGTCATCTGCGGAATTTGGAGAATTGCAGTCGTTCAAGATTTATGCGGGCTGTTTCAAAACAAAAGAGGAATCTTTGCTAAGAAATATAGAAGCGTTTCCAGCGCCATTTCTTCACAAAGATTCCTTTGTCGAAGCAAAACTGCAACCCGGTTACGTGCGAGCTGAACTTTATACAGAACGCGACGGGCAGCGCTTCAAATGCTTAACCAATCCCGTGTGGTTTAACATTTGATTTCGAGAATGTCAAAACAGTCTGATCTTTCTCACAATTCTCTTCAGGCCGCGTCCAAAACGTTTGGAAGTGACCTGGACGTATCGCTCACTTCCCTCGCCCTGGCTTGCAGTTTCTACGCCAGAAAAATCCTTTAAGGTGTTGTGAACAATGTAGCGTTCATAGCTTCCCATAGGCGGAAAGTCCACTGAATCGCCAGAGTCGACGGCTTCCTGCGCCTTCTCTCTGGCAAATTTTTCAATATTGCCGATGGGGTAGATGTAGAGGGTGAAGTTGTCAGCATTCCGGTAAGTGCGCGTTTCATACATGGCGCTGTGGTCGAAATGGCGATGAATGAGTTTTCTTTCAAAAAAATTCAATCTGCTCAACGACTCGGGCTTTATGGACTCCCTCAATTTTTCTTCCAGCCCGGAAATCATGCCTCTGATATTGCTGTTTGGGGGACTATCATGCCCCCGCCTTCTTGAATCGGGTCTTCTTCTCGGCCCTGATCTTCTTCTTTCTTCGCTCATTTGCATTCTTCCACTGTTAATTCCTGTGATATTAATTTGTCTGGAATTTGGTTGAAATCGCCGTTGCTCATAAACAACAGCACGTCTCCCTGCGCGACATTGGCCTTCAAAAAGGCAAGCATCTCGTCGTTCGCCGGCAGCACCCAATTGGGAACATCTTTCTGTTTCAGGCCGGCGCACACTTGATCGAGCGACAATCTCTCCGCTTCCGGCACTTTCTCCTGCGCGTAGAGCGGTGTAAGAATCACCCGATCAGCCGCTGCAAGCGCAGCGACGAACTTGTCCTCAAATATCTTTCTTTTGCTGGTTGCCGTCCGCGGCTCGAAGATGGCCCACAGCCGGGCCTCAGGAAACCGGTCGCGGAGCCCTTCTGTAGTTGCCAGTACTTCGGTAGGATGGTGCGCAAAATCATCGAAAATTTTGACGCCTGCAACTTCTCCCTTGAACTGAAGCCGGCGTTGCACGTTTTTGAATGTACCCAGGCCCACCCGGATTTCATCCGAGGTCAGGCCGAGAATGTGGCTGGCCGCGATCACTGCAAGGCAGTTACGGACCATGTGCTTGCCATACAAAGCTGTGCTAAAATGCCCGAACACTGCCGACTTATGCAGAACGTCAAATTCCGTTGCGTCCGGCCCTGGCTGAATATTCTCCGCGCGCCAGTCCGCCTCCGCGTCGAGGCCGAACGAAACAACCTGTGCAAAAGCGCCGGCGCTCACTTCCCGCACTAAAGGGTCATCCCAGCACGACAGCAAGAAGCCGTTGCGTGGAATAAGGTTGACCATTCTCGCGAATGCTGTCCTGATCTCATCAAGGTTCTTGAAAATATCTGCGTGATCAAACTCGATATTGTTGATAATGGCCAGGTCGGGCAAATAGTGCAAAAACTTGGACGCCTTGTCAAAGAAAGCGGTGTCGTACTCGTCTCCCTCCAGTACGAAATGCTTGCCATCTCCTAACTTGAATCCTTTGCCAAAATTCTCCGGAATGCCGCCAATAAAAAAACTGGGGTCCCGGCCGGCGCTTTCGAGAAGCCAGGCCAACAAAGAGCTTGTGGTGGTTTTGCCGTGGGTACCGGTTACAACGCAGGAGTATTTTCCCCGAATGAAGAATTCACGCAGGGCAAAGGGCAGCGAAACATAGAACAACTTTCTATCCAGCACTGCCTCAACTTCGGCGTTGCCCCTCGACATGGCATTGCCGACAACAACCAGATCCGGGGGCGGGTCGAGGTGGGCCGCATCAAATCCGTGGTGCACAGGGATGCTATTTTCTTTCAGGAAAGTGCTCATCGGTGGGTAAACATTCTGGTCCGAGCCAGACACCTCAAATCCGCGCGCCTTCAGCATGCCGGCGAGGGCCGTCATACCGGTGCCGCATATTGCGACGAAATAAACGGATTTGACCGAGTCAAGATTTCGTGTACTCAACGATGTTGTCATATTATGTGATTGAGACTGGCTGCCCCGTTGCTACGGACGGCCACCTTCACGAAAACTGTCTCTCGATACCGAAAAGCGCACAACCCCGGTTGACAGACGATCTTGGGTTGCCATATTGTCATCTTCCCGTCCTACCCCTTTTAACAAGACCTCAAAATGGTCTTGGGCCAGCCATGTGCGATTCTCTCGGGGAGAAAGCGTATATTCCGAACTCCGCTTACCATCAATCACCAGGCGCAACCAGATCTTTTCAAATGCAAAAATCTCCATTTCAAGAGGGGAGTCGGGCCGGTTGGGATCGGGTTTTTGCACCGAGATTTTCGCTAGATTTTCGGTCGTTTCCCCGCGCTCGCGCTGCATGAGGTCTGCCGGACCGGCAAGAATATGCGTTCTGTATTGCAAATAGAGGAGAATCAGGCTTGCAATAAGAATAAAGCTGCCGGCGCCGAGTAGCCATTCCACCACCTGCCTACGCTGTGGCAGCACAACCGGCGCGGGATTACCGGCGGCATCCCTGTCATTTTCAGGTTCCTCTGCCTCCTTGTTTTCGTCATACTGTGCGAGCAGTTGCTCTGCCGGCAAGCCGAGCGCCTCACAGTAAGTCCGCAGAAACGACTTAACATACGTTTCAGGAAGGAACCCAAAACTCTCTTGCTCGAGAAGCCGAAGATGATCGACATTGACGCGGGTTTCTTCGTGGATATCCTCGAGCGATTTGCCAAGTTCTTTGCGAGCGTCCCGAAGCCTCTTTCCAATATTTTCCATCGGCCACACCTAATTTGCTTCCGTGCGAAGTGCGAATTCTCAAACCAAGAAACGGCGCAGTGTTTCGTAGAATTTCGTCACGGGAAATCCCATCACGTTGTAGAAACAGCCATTGACGCCGCTCACAAACAGCGCGCCTTGATCTTGAATGCCGTATGCGCCGGCTTTGTCCAGAGAATTCCTTGTTTTCACGTATTCCGTAATTTCCTGCTGCGACAAATGACGAAAGCGAACCTCGGTTCTGTCGTAATCGCTTGCTATTTTGCCGCCGGGCTTTTCGATGATCGTAAAACCCGTGTACACTGTGTGCGTGCGTCCGCTCAGGCGTCTTAACATTTGCGCCGCCTCGTCGACACCGGCAGGTTTACCGAGAATTTGCTTGTCGAGGACTACAATGGTGTCCGCACCCACAATTAAGCCGTCCTTAATAGTTTCGGCAACTTTCCAGGCTTTCTTTTGTGACAATTCAAGAACATGGACCTCTGGCATGGTGTATTCTTCATTGTGTTCATCGAGATCGCTGACCAGCACTTCGAAGTCAAAACCAACCAACTCAAGGAGGTATGCTCGTCTTGGAGAAGCAGACGCCAGCACCAATCGTTTGCCATTCAGGTTGAGTAGAGCATTGATATTCACCCGTTCTTACTCTCCACCATCAGTGTCACCGGACCATCGTTGTGAATCTCGACTTCCATCATCGCGCCAAACTCGCCGGACTCAACTTTGAGTCCCAACTCGCGCAGGTAGTCCATAAATGTACGATAAAGTGGCTCGGAAATCTCAGGACCGGCAGCCGCAATGAAACTCGGGCGGCGGCCTTTGCGCGGATCCCCGTACAGCGTGAACTGAGAAACCACCAGCATTTCTCCACCAACATCCAAACACGACAGATTTAACTTGCCAGCTGAGTCAGAAAAAACCCTGAGATTGGCGCACTTCTCTGCAAGATACTTCGCATCCTCTTCCCTGTCCTCGTTGCGCACGCCCAAAAGAATAACCAGGCCCCTCTCAATTTGTCCTTTCACTGTACCCTCAATGCGCACGACGCCACGCGTGACTCTTTGAATCAACGCTTTCATCAGCGACAGCGTTACGAAGAAACGCCCAGGTAGATCGCAAACAACCCAACAAACATGTCGGCTTTGAGAACAAAGGAAATACGGCGTAAGGATTCTGGGTAAGGATACGTCCACATGAAGTACAGCGCGCCGGCGACAACCAGATCCACCCCCGGAACAACTGCCACCAGGTATTTATTGCCATAAATGTTTAAAATATAAGGTATGACCGTCAAAATTATCAAAAGGCCAAAAACGATCGAAGCAACTATCTGCGCG
>SMXE01000190.1 GCA_004357015.1 Caldithrix sp. | reverse complement strand
TCGCTCAAGAAGCCTGGAATGCTGACTCGTCTGATAAAATCTAAATCAGCATCGACTTCTCTGAGCTTCGCGCGATAGGCCGCCTCGAACTCTTCCAGCGCACCGGGAGGCTCTGCCAGGTGCTCCAGTCTGGTTTCGAGCCAGGCATTTTGAAAGCCGCGCTTGATCGCCTCAAACCTCTGACTGATCACTTCGAGTTGGTCATCCGTCAGCTTATTGGTTTTTTCCAGCACGCTTTCGCGCACGCCGATCTTGCCGATATCATGCAGCCAGCCGGCCATCCTGAGCTCCTCGATTTCCTCAGGTGAAAAATAGATCTGACCCAGGCGACCGTTTGTCTCTTCGTTGATAGCATTCGCAATGCGGACTGAATACCTTGCCACTCGTCCGGAATGTCCGGCGGTGTGCGGGCTTCGCGCGTCGATGGCTTTCGCCGAATAGCGCACCAGCGACTTGAACAGATTGCGTATTTCCTCGATTAGTTTGACATTCTTTATTGCCACCGCCGCTTGCGAGGCCAGCGACAAGACGAGACTCTCGTACTCGCGCTTGAATGGAACCACCCTGCCGGAGGTCAGCGAATTGATCAACTGCAGCACCCCTATGATGCTGCCGGCCTGATCCCGCATCGGCACCACCAGCATCGATTTCGAACGGTAATTGTTTTTCTGGTCGAATTGTTTGTTGACCTGATATTCCACCGTTGGCGGCACCTGATAAACATCCGAGATATTGAGCAACTCGCCGGTAACCGCCACGTAGCCGGCAATGCTGCCTTTCGTTAGTGGCAGGTAAAACGACTTAAACGGCTCCTTCTTGCCGTCACGCTTTTCAAGAGATTCTGTCTGCGCAACCGTAAAGTTGAGTTTTTTCCCCTCTTTAATATAGAGGCTGCCGCCGTCCGCGCGTGTAAAACCGCGCGCCTCACGCACGATAACCTCCAGCAGCTTATTCAGGTTGCGTTCATTAGAAAGCGCAATCCCGATGGCGTTGAGCTTGCGGATTTGCGCTTCGAGGTAAGAACTTGTTCGGGGGTTGACGCCAGTCTTTTCCAAGGTGTCCCCTCGTCGTGTTACAACGCTCTGATCCATCGTGTCAGCTTTGGACCAAATCATCATCGTCATGCTGCAATGAGCTGAACATCGTGTTCAGCATGTCGCGGTAGGACGTCTTCGAATTCAGCATATCTTTGCTCAGCATGGAACTCTGGTGCAGGCCGTCCAGCACAAACTCCATCGCAGCACCCAAAACGGCGCCATTTGCATTTGCAGGGAGGTCCATTTTCTTGGTCGCTAGTTGTTTTAAGCCTGGAATTCCTGTCAACACTGCGAGATAGGATTTCTCATCCATCAGGTCAGAGACTTCGATTGCCTGATCGTTCTTAAACCACTTTACGATTTCTGAGTAGGTCGAGTCGCCCTTTTTCATTGCGGTTAACGGGTCGGAGAAATACTTCAGAAAGACTGCCTTGACCGCTCTCCCGATCAGCGCCCGGCTGACGTTGACCTCCCCTTCCTGCTCGCCCTCGTACACTAACTCGATCTTGCCGGTTATCGCCGGCAGCGCGGCGTAGAGATCGCAAATCCGGGGCGCCACCACCAGCTCGTCATTGATGATCGCGCGGCGCTCGGCGTTGCTGATCAAGTTCTCCAGACTGGTCACGGTCATCCGTACGCTCACGCCCGATTTGTGATCGACGAACTCACTCTTGCGCGCTTCCACCGCGACCTGTTCGATGATCTCCCGGAAGAACTGCGGAATGTAAATTTTTCGTTCACTGTCCCGCTTCTCCACCGCCTCCTGTTTCGTAATCTCAATCCCCTCTTCCAAACTGCGGGGATAGTGTGTTAATATCTGCGATCCGATGCGATCCTTCAGCGGCGTAATAATACTGCCGCGATTGGTATAGTCTTCCGGGTTTGCTGTGTAAACGATCACAATATCGAGCGGAATACGGACAGGAAAGCCGCGAATCTGAATATCTTTCTCCTGCATGATATTGAACAGACCCACTTGAATGCGCGGCTGCAAATCGGGTAGCTCGTTAATGGCAAAAATGCCGCGGTTGCTGCGTGGAATGATTCCAAAATGAATCACGCCTTCGTGCGCGTAGTGCAGTCTCTTTGACGCTGCCTTGATGGGATCGATGTCGCCAATCAAATCAGCGATGGTGACGTCCGGTGTGGCCAGCTTTTCTCCGAAGCGTTCTTCCCGGTGCAGCCATTCGAGCTCCACCTCATCGCCATGTTCGCTCACGAGATCAACGCTCGCTTTGCTTACCGGATTAAACGGACTGTCGTTGATCTCACTGCCCTTAATGACCGGCACATATTCATCCAAGAGGGTCGGCAAGGAGCGCAGGATACGCGTTTTGGCCTGCCCGCGCAACCCGAGCAGGATAAAGTCGTGGTAGGATAAAATTGCGTTACAAAGTGCGGGAATCACTGTTTCATTGTATCCGATAATTCCCGGAAACAACGCTTCTTTATTCTTGAGTTTGTGAATAAGATTATCGCGCATTTCCTGTTTCACCGGCTTGACTTTGTAGCCGGTAGCGCGGAGTTCAGCAATTGTCTTTGCTCTGCTCATGTACGTCCTCATATCTGAAGCTGGCAACGGACCGGCCCGGGCACCAGGGTCATTTCGAACACAACGGAATGACAGTTATGCCTTTCTTGACGCAGCCCAGCAGCATCGGTGTCTCTATCTTAACCGCTGTTTGCGATTACGAATGTAGTCCACAAAAATGTATTCGCCCAGTTGATTGAGCGATGAATAGTACGCCCGCCCTTTGTTGACCTCGGTCAGCTCTTTAACAAAATCCACCAGCCAGGGGTCCCGCGCCACCATGAAAGTTGTGATAGCAATGTTGTTTCGCCGGCATGAACGCGCCTGGTTAAGCGTCTGGTTAACGATTCGCCGGTCCAGACCGTAGGGATTCTTGTACAGTCGTCCGTCGATGAATATGGCCGAAGGCTTGCCATCCGTGATCATGAAAACCTGCTTATTGACGTTGCGTTTTCTTTTCAGAATGCGCTGGGCTAACTCGAGCGCGTCTTTCGTGTTCGTGTGGTACGGCCCCACGGCGATGGTCGGGATGTCTTCCAGGCTCACCTCAACCGCTTTGTCACCAAAAACGATCACATGCAAGCTGTCTTTCGGAAAACGCGTGGTGATCATTTCCACCAGCGCCAGTGCGACTTTCTTGGCGGGTGTGATGCGATCTTCGCCGTACAGAATCATGCTGTGGCTGATGTCCAGCGCCAGCACCGTGGCGCAGGATGTCATATGCTCGGTTTCGTAAACCTCAAAGTCTTCTTCCTTGAGATTGAACTCGTCCAGG
Source organism: Caldithrix sp. (assembly GCA_004357015.1). GTDB lineage: Bacteria > Zhuqueibacterota > Zhuqueibacteria > Oceanimicrobiales > Oceanimicrobiaceae > CR04bin15. The sequence continues at coordinate 6,826 of SMXE01000190.1, read as the reverse complement.
CCTTCCCGTTTGATGGCGTTCTTGATGGTCGAGGCAAAGTCAATATTGGCGGCCTCGTCACCGAACTGGTAAGGCTTGGTTTCACTCAGGCGCTCAATGCCTTGCCCGGAAAACGGCGACTCGTGCTCGCCAAAAGATCGTTTTTTGAGAGACGTGAAGATTTCTTTCAACGCGTCCTGACGGATGCGGCGGGAACCTTTATGTGTGAGGGCGAGGATGTCGTTGAATTCCTCAATATAGCCTTCTTTTTTGAGCCACTCCAGAAACTCATCAAACCCCATCCCCTCATCATCTTCGAAAATCCGGTGTTCTTTGTCCAGATCGGTCAACCACTGCAGCGCTTGGTTCACATCACCGTTGGTGTGCATCAACAGTTGGCTGAACAGTTTCATTAGCTCATCAAACGTGAGCTTGCTTTTCTCGTTGCCTTCGCGCCACTCGGAGTATCTGAATCTCATTCAGCGTTTCCTTCAAAAGATGAAACTTAATATGATCATTTGCACTCCTAAAAGCAAGATGAAAACTTAAACAAAACCAGCGTCCGATTGGTTCCTCGATCACCGACATTGCACCCTTGAAGTGACAACATTTCACCCCTGCGGGTTGGTAAAGAAAACGGCTCTATGTCGATCAGAGTGGGTAAAGTAGTACTCCTACGAACCCTTTGGCCACGGATTCATACTGATGAAACGCGGATTTTGTTTCTTAATATACGAAGCGTTTGAATTCTACGCTTCTCGCATTTTTTGTTTGGGATTTGGCTAATTGGGACCCCTGATAATACATTCAGGGACAAGCTTGGGATTTTGCGGCTCCGCCGCGCTAGGCTTTCAGGAAGATGTTGCTTTGCCTGTCTTCCTTTTGCCGGGACGCTTTTTACGACTTTCGACTTTCGAGGCGCTCTTCCGTGGCGATTTCCGGGCTTTCGGCAGGAGGAGGTCAAGAAGTTTCTCGAGCCGGTACTCTGATTTCTCCTCTGCCTTCTGCCACTTCAAGATGATGCCGTGTACCTGTGAAATTTGCGTGGCGGCGGCGGGCTTGCTCAGCTTCGGAGTACTCATGATTTGAACCATCGCGATGAGAAACAGATTCCCCGCAAGCTGGTCGAATTTTTCCTTGTTAAACCACAACGTGCCGTCGAACCGGTTGATGCCGGCAAAGTGCGGTACAGAGTAATCACGTAAAAGCGCTTTTAGTAACTCGTGCGCGCTGTCTCCCTTGAGTTGGTCCCGGCTGGCCCAATTCTGATGCACGACTAGGATCTCGAGAAGAAGTTTTGCTGCGGAAATATCATCCTCGCCTGTATCCTTAACCTGAAGCAAGCGAGCGAGCCGCCGCGTGAGCAACCACTCTTTCAGCCATGCGGCGCTGCGTGCTTCATCATCCGGCGAATCCTGTATCTTGCCCAACTCGTGCGTGACCAGCCAACAGAACAGCAATGCCCAGACCCGGTCGTCGCGCAATCGCTCTTGCAAAAAGGTTAGCGCCGACTTCAACCCTCTCGACGCTGACGCTTTGAAATGCAGATCAAGCGCCCCGAGTTGCAGCAACGCTGCCAGCTTGCGGCGCAGGGATTTCACCAGAGGCGCCTTCTTCATCGTCAACGATAAATTCTCACTTACCGTGTTCAGAATCGTTTTGTATTTGTCTTCGAAATCGTCCAGGTAGTCTTTTTGATGTTTCGCTTTTTTAGCGGAGAGGCGCTGTTGCAGAAAATCTTCAAACGCATCCGGGTTGAGGAGAGCGTCAAACGGTTTCAACAGCGGCTTCAGACTGATCTCCCTCAGCTCCTCGGCGATGCCCGGCACACCCCGGCCGTTCAGGTACGCACATAATTGGCCGTAGTGACCTTCGTCGTTATCCGGGATTTCATAGATATTTACCAGTACATGTGACTGGTAGGCCGCCAGCTCGAAATAGAGTCCTTGGTCACCAATTTCCTTGCAACTGCGGATGAATTCAAGGCCGGAGATTTGATCGCGAAAAAGCAGATAGCGCTCTGCGTCGTAGGGTAGGCCGAGTCCCTGACGCAGCGATTTTTGCACCAGACGCACTTCGTCACCGTCATCCAGTTTTTCGGCGAACGGGACCGAAACGCGCACCCAGCCCGTCGCGTGCTCGAATTTGTTATTGTAAAGCACCAACGCCCGCTCGCCGCCGGCCCGGTTCGAATAAACAAACACGTTTGGATTGACGCCGCCATCCGGCGTCATAAAATCGTAAAACAGAAAATTTTCCACCTCCGCGAACAAATAGCGTTTTTTCATCAATGGAAAAATCTGCTGCTCGTGGCGATGCACAAGCCCCTGATTTACTTCTTCGTCAGAATGTGCCCGGCGGTACTCCATGCCGTACTTTTCGTGCAAACCCTCCACCTGGCCGTGTCCGAACATGGGCAGGCCCGGCATGGTGACCAGCATCAGGCATACTCCGAAGTATTTGTCGCCGTCGCCGAACTGCGCAATGGCAGTGTCTTCGTCCGGATTGTTCAAAAAATTCACGTAGCGTTTCAGAATCTCAGGATTGAACTGCAGCGTGTTGATAACGGTCTGACGGTACTTCTCATTTTCCTCGTTTTTCAGCATGTTCATGAACGCGCTATTGTAGACTCGGTGCATGCCGAGAGTACGCACAAAATAGCCCTCCATCATCCAGAAAGCCTCTGCCAGCAGCAGACAGTCCGGGACTTCCGTAGCCACACGATCGACCACTTCGCGCCAGAACTCGTTCTGCATCTTCTGGTTGAATTCATATTTGGTCATACCGAACTGCGACCGGGAAGGAATGTCACCACCGCTGCCGGGCTCCGGGTACCACAAACGGTGAAAGTGCTTCTTCGCCAGCGTCATCGCAGCATCGAACCGGATGACCGGAAACATGCGCGCAACCTCCACAATTTTTCGGATCACGGCCTCGCGGACTTCGGGATTCAGGTAGTCAAGCTGAGCCGTATCGTTCCACGGCATGCCGGTGCCGTCGTTGCCGTGGTAGATGTACCTGACCTCGCCCCGCCAGCGGTCTTCACGCTTGAACACCACGGCCGCATCGGATTGGCTGTAATAGCCATCTTCTATAAAAATGCGGTAACGCGGATCGCCTGACAGATCCTGGCCGGAAAACGCGTAGCCTGGAAACGGGCTGAACGGCAGCGAAACAAACCAGTCCGGGTGCTCGCGTACCCATCTGGAATCGATGCCGGTGTGATTCGGCACCATATCGCAGGTCATCCGAATGCCGCGCTGCCAGCACCGGTCTTTCAACTTCTGCAAGGCATCAAAACCGCCTAGCTCGTGCGCCACTTCGTAGTCGAACAGCGAGTAGGCCGAAGACTCTGCTTCAGGATTGCCACTACTCTGCTTGATCTTTTTCGAAGCCGGGCTGCGCTCCCAGATACCGATAAGCCACAAACCTGTGAAGCCCCAGCGCGCCAGCCGGTCCAGTTCTTCGTCCGGAATCTGGTCTAGCCGCGCGATGTCACGCTCATACATTTTCGAAAGCTGGTCGAGCCAGACGAGGGTGCTCTTGGCCAGCATCACCAAATTCGGCATCCAGTCGAGATCCGGGCTGAATTGCTCGGGCTCATATTCGAACTCTTCATAGTGCAGGACCTCGGTGGGTGGCGGTCCCGGAAAAACCGGTTTTGTCTCCTCTTTGATAAAGTCCAACCCGCCCAGCAAACGCAGCACAACTTTATCCAGCAGCGGCCCCCATGCCTCCGTCATGAACCGGACCTGTTCTGCCAGTGAGTGCGGCCTCTGAATGGCGGGCTGACGCAACAGGTGCAGTAAATCGAAGCCGCCCGGTCCGAATGTTGGCTGTTCGCGAAAAAACGCCGTCAAACCCTGAACCAAATCCCGGTACGAGGTCTCGAGTTCGAGCTTTTGATCATCAAACAATTCCAAAAACGGCGCAAAGGCTGGATTGATATTCGCCAGCCACAGCATCAGTAGTTCCTCCAGCGCTGTCTGTCGGTTGGCAATCCCTTCAGTCTCACCATCGAGGTAGGCAGCCACACTGATTTTGCCATGGTAAACGGCCACGGGCGGAAAATCTTCAACAAACCGGCGCAACGTCTCTTCTACTTTGTCCTGCCCCAACTTTTCGTGCAGCCATTGCAGCCCCTGTTGGAAGATTGCAGGATTCACCTGTTCACGGTAGCGCTGCACAACGATATGCAGCATCTCGTCGATCAGACCCATGGCATTGACCTGCGCGGCATGCACGGCAGCCTCCGGATGCAACTCCAGGTCGCGCGCCGCATTCATCTTTTGCGCGAAAACGAGCGCAGCTTGAAAATCTGCGAAGATCACATTGCCGGTCGCGGAAAACAGCGTGTTGTCAAATTGGTATTTATCCCGTGCCTTGCGAGAGACGTGAAATTCAACACGTCCAGGCGCGGATTTGGTCAGAATCATAACGCGATTTTGAAGTTAGTTCAATGGAAGGAATCCCGTGCAAACGGGTTGAGGCACCGGAATGAAATTTCTCTGCCACCGCCGGCCTGTTGCCGGACGCCACCGAATCTGAATCTAATCAGCAGAGGTTCCAATCTTTTCAATAATCGTCTTGAGCCGCATGTTGTCCTTCTCCATCCCTTCGCAAAGCGTCTTGATGGTTTGTTCAGACAGATCATCGTCGTAGTAGCTGGTGCGTCTTAACAAAGTTCCCGTGGTCAACGGCTTTATAAGAATGACCCCGGTTCCTGAAAGCGGCCCACCATAACGCCGGTAAACGATTTTCTCTTTATCCTGCAACTCGGTAATCTCCACATTGTACTTGACAACTGTCTCTTCATCACCGCCGGCGACCACTCTTGCCTTCTTCCCAATCCATCCGTCACCCTCTTTGTAACCGTCCACTTCCTTAACAAAGTGAAAGATTTTCTGCCAATTGCCGGGATGGATATGGGACCAAACGCGAGTGCGGGAAGCGACAATTTCAATTGAACGTGTAATTTCTGTCATGTTGCGGCTCCTTCAGACTGTGTGTTTATTCAGCGGCAGCCTCTGCACTTGCAAGCTCCTCCTCGAGCTTGTTTTTGATTTCGTTGTCATACAGTTTCGACAGGACTTCCTCCAGGCCCCTCCCGGAAACAGACCAGTTGTTCTTCGTGGCGGCTTTATTGCAAAACAAGAAATAGCCGTCGGGACACTTGAAAAGTTGAACACTTTTGCAGTCGGCAACATAACCCGTCTTCACCATCTGCTCCCCTTTAAACTCGACTTGCGAATCCTTAATCGTAACAATCTGGCTGACGAAGTTCAGTTGATTCAGAAAATGTCTGCCCTCGGCGGTTTGCAAAATTGTCTCGACGTCCAGTTTAACCCGGTCAGTAGGTTTGGGAGCTTTTTCTGACATCTGCCTCCTCCAGTCTCAGTAGTCTACGGCTTCACAACGAACTTGCGAAATCAGTGAGTAAAAAGTAACAACATTCGCGTGGAAAAGCAAGTGAAATGTCGGCGGCCAGAAACCGTCTTTCAAAAAAAGTCGGTTTCGACGATCTCACTTCAACAAAGTCATCTTCATGGTGCGTATAAAATCTCCGGCGGTGATGCGGTACAGGTAGATCCCGCTGGCAGCCGACCGCCCGAAATCGTCTCTGCCATCCCAGAACACTGTGCAGCGGCCAGCAGCTTGCTTTTCGTGTTGCAGCAGGCTCCGCACTTTCTGGCCGAGAAGGTTAAAAATCTCCAGCCATACTTCCGCAGGGCGTGGCAACGAGTAGCTGATTTCTGTGGCCGGGTTGAATGGATTTGGATAGTTTTGGTCAAGTGCGAATTGCCTGGGAACAGTTGCTGAACTGAGCGGCTCGACGCTCACGATGAAATCATCCCACGCTGCCTGCGCCGCATCGGCGGTGGCTTGCAGTTCGAAAAGCTCCGATCCGGCAAGCCAGGCGAAACCAACCGTCACGGAATCCCCAGGCGCCAACGTAAAAGGGCCGGCGCCAATGAAGCTGGCGTAGTCGCCATCGGATGTGACCGGTTGCGGCCCGGGACCGCTGAAATCTGACAGATAGCTAAAAAAGGCGTCCGGGGTGAGTTTATCGGTGACGCGCGCGCCGGATGCCGGCTGTAATGCCTTCACACCGTGCCAGCTAGCATCGCTGGGCTGCGCGCCGCTTTCAAACTGGTAAACCAGGGACCGGCCGGCGTCGTATCCGCCGCGGTTCAGCTCACCGGTTTGCTGCCCTGCGCCCACATCCCAGTCGGCAAATTGGCCCAAATACAGGTGCGAGCGTGGCAGATGAATAAGACTTCTGCAAAACTACATTTAAGAGCATTTAAGATGGGTATACAGGCATTAGCCTGCCTCTGATCTTGCAACCTAAAGGTTGAACACCCCATTTTGAAGAGCTGATGGAACAAAATAAGAAAGGGAGAACTCTCGATGAAGAATTCTCCCTTCATAGGCATTTTCACCCTTGCGAAGTCGGAACCTTCGCAAGGGCGAATAAAACGTTTCGACTTAGTGCAACTATCTAATTCCCGTATCAATGTCAATGTTCACCCGCACGGTCTGGCCAGCCTTTATCTCAATTCTCTTGGGGAGGTCCCTAGTGCTCTGCATTCTACCGAGTTTCATTTTCACCATGCAATATCCAGGCTGCAGGGACACGTGATATCTTCCTGTATCATCTACGGGCGCTTTTGCCAGTAACGTTTTTTCATCTTCAGAATAAATCAAGACTATTTTGCCCTTGTACCATCTTGACATATCTACAGGTGGCGCATCTCGCCGTTCGAGAGGCCTCACCGGTGCAATGGTGACTTTGCCTTGCAAGAAGCCTTTAGGATTCTCTTGAACTGAGGATGCTTTCTTGGAG
>SMXE01000189.1 GCA_004357015.1 Caldithrix sp. | reverse complement strand
GTATTTATCTGTCTTGAATCCTTTGTTAAACCGGACACTTATGAATTTACAATTTAATGAGGGAGGCAGGCATGGAAAACAAAGTGATCTTGCTGATAGAAGACAACCCGGACGATGAGGAGCTCACGCTCAGGGCGCTCAAGAAGCAGAACATCGTAAACCAGGTTGTGGTGGCGCGAGATGGCGTCGAGGCCCTGGACTACTTGTTTGGCGAAGGGTCTCACGCGGGCAGAGATACCAGCGAACAGCCGGCCGTCATTCTGCTCGATTTGAAACTGCCAAAAGTAGATGGCTTGCAGGTGCTGAAACGGATGCGGGCCGACAAGCGCACCAAGCTGCTGCCCGTGGTTATTTTGACAAGCTCAAATGAAGAACAAGACATTGTCAACAGCTATGACCACGGGGCGAACAGCTACATCAGAAAACCTGTCGAGTTTGAGAAATTCGCCGAAGCTGTCGGACGGCTCGGATTGTACTGGCTTCTTTTGAACGAACCTCCACCAACAAGATAGGAGAACGCATCATGAAGATTCCACTTTCCCTGCTCATTGTGGAAGATTCACAAGACGACGCTGAATTGCTGCTGCGGGAAGTCAAGCGCGGTGGCTATGAGCCAAACTGGCTGCGCGTGGATACGGCAGAAGGCATGCAGCAGGCGTTGGACAGCAGAGAATGGGACGTGGTGGTGGCCGATTATGCCATGCCCGGCTTCTCCGGTCTGGAAGCGCACACCATTTTGCAGAAGAGTGGTATGGACCTTCCCTTCATTCTCGTTTCCGGCACCATCGGTGAAGAAACCGCAGTGGCGGCTATGAAGGCCGGCGCGCACGATTATATTATGAAGGACAATCTTCGGCGTCTGGTGCCCGCCATCGAACGCGAATTGCGCGATGCTGCTGTTCGAAAAGAGCACCGGGCCACGGAGACGGCCCTCAGAAAAAGCGAGCATCGCTACCGCGCACTTTTTGAAAATACACGTGAAGCTATCGTCGTCTCGGACCGAGATGGTGTAATCGTCTCGGCCAATCCCGCCGCCGCGCAAATGCTTGGCTTCGACACGCCAGAGAAGCTGATTGGCATGGCTGCCGTCGAGTTGTATGCTGATCCGGCCGAGCGTGAAAAGACCTTCCAGGAGCTAAAAGACAAAGGATATACCGAACGTCTTGAAGCTACGCTGGTGAACCGGCGCACCGGAATGCCTGTTCACATCATGGGCAGCGCTGTTCTTACCAAAGATAATGATGGCGTCGTGCAACGCGCAGAATTTATCTTTACCGATATTACGGAACGAAAGCGGGTTGAAGAGGAGGCGACCCGGCTTGGCCGCATTCTCGAAGACTCGTTGAACGAAATCTATATATTTGATGCCGAGACTCTGAAGTTTTTGCAAGTCAACCGCGGCGCCTTACAGAATCTCGGTTACGGCATGGACGAGATGAACGATCTCACGCCGATAGCGATCAAGCCGGAATTTACGCGAGACTCCTTCAACAAACTCCTCGACCCATTGCGGACCGGCGCCAAAAGAAAAATTCACTTCTCAGCCCTTAACAGAAGGAAAGATGGCTCAACCTACCCGATAGAAGTTCACTTGCAGATGTCTAAGGTTGCCGGTTCCCCCGTGTTTGTCGCCATCGTGCTCGACATCACAGAACGCAGGCACCTTGAGGAACAACTGCAGCAATCGCAGAAGATGGAGGCTGTTGGTCTGCTCGCCGGCGGCATCGCGCACGATTTCAACAATTTGCTGACAGTTATCCTGGGCAATGCAGAGTTTGCTGCGGAGGACTGCGGCCCAAACTCCTCGGTCCGGGAGGAGATCCTCCGAATTAAGAAGGCGGCCATACAGGCTCGTGACGTTACGCGGCAGCTTCTGACCTTCAGCCGTAACCAGGTGTTCGAATCGAAACTGATCGATGTGAACGCCGTTATTGAAGAGCACGTCAAGCTGCTAAAACGCGTTATCGGTGAAGACATCGAATTGAAAACCAATCTCCAGGCGGATATCCCACCCGTGTGGTCGGACCAGGCCCAGATCCAGCAAGTCCTGATGAATCTTTCCGTTAATGCGCGCGATGCGATGCCGAAAGGCGGAAAACTAACCATTGAGACAGGTCTCTACCTGGCGGCGGAGACTTTTCTTGTTGAGCAGAATATTCGGCTGGGCAGCGACTCGAATGATGAAGCCGCCAGCCGGTTCGTGAAAATAACGGTCACAGATAATGGCGTCGGGATGGACCAACAAACGCGGTCTCGCATTTTCGAACCTTTCTTTACGACCAAGGAGGTGGGAAAGGGCACAGGTCTTGGCCTCGCCGTTGTTTATGGTATTGTGAAACAGCACAAAGGCGTCATTCAGGTCAGCAGCAAGTTGAAGCAGGGGACCGCCTTCGAAATTTATTTTCCGGCTGTTTCGAAAACTGAAAAATCCAGACTTGAAAAAACGGCTGCCCAACCCATGGTTGGCGGCAAAGAATTGATCCTGGTCGTTGAAGATGAAAGCGCGGTGCGAAATGTCTCTATTCGAATTCTGAGCGGGTTGGGATACCGGGTCCTCGCAGCTCACGATGGCAACGCTGCACTGAAAATCTTTGCCGATGAAGCAGGCATCGACCTGGTCATAGTAGACGTTGTGATGCCTGGCCAGAGCGGGCCTGACACCTATAAAAAAATGATAAAACAGAAAGCGAATCTCCCGGCAGTCTTTGTTACCGGCTACGATGTGCAATCGGAAATATCGGGAATCGCCGACCTTGACGGTGAACGCATTGCTCTGCTACAAAAGCCCTATACCCGTGAGAGCCTGGGCAAGAAAGTCCGTGAAGTATTAGACCATACAGGGAGCGGCAAAAAATAGCCGCACAGAATTTGTGCATCCGTCTGAATAACGCGCCTTGATCTTATTTTCTACTTGCTTCTTTCAGTAAATTTGCTGAATATTGATTATCTCCCTGCGCGACGAAGCCGCACTGAAGTTTCGAGTCTGGAGTTATGATTGCCTCGTTCATCCGCTCCCGCGCTTCTGGACAATTCTTCTTGCACTGCTGTGCCAAACTTAGGCAACATTTCTTGTATGTTGACGAGTAAGGAAGGCATTATGATAAGAATTGGTATCGCCGATGATCACTATTTGATCCGAGAGGGATTTCAGAAGCTGATCGACAAGGAAATCGATATGACAGTGGTGTTCGAGGCCGAGAATGGTGCGGAAGTACTTGAGGTCGTGCGCAATAACGATTGCGATGTGATCGTGCTCGACATCCACATGCCCGGCAGGAGCGGCCTGGACTTGCTCACGGATCTGCGGGAAATGAAACCTGAGACCAAAGTGCTTATTCTCACGATGCAGCCGGAAGACCACATGGCCATACGCACCTTGAAAACGGGCGCGTCCGGCTATGTAACCAAAGATAGTGCTCCAGACGACCTGATCAAAGCCATCCGAAAAGTGCACGGCGGTGGTAAATATATTAGCGAAACACTGGCCGAAAGACTCGCCTTCGATCTTGATGCCGACAGGGACCGGCCGCCTCATGAAACCCTATCCGATCGCGAATTCCAGGTCTTTCAGTCGATAGGCGAAGGCAGAACCATGAATGAGATTTGTCAGGAATTGTCGTTGAGCCTGAGCACGGTCAACACCTACAGAGCGCGAGTTCTCCAAAAGATGAACATGCAGTCCAACGCAGAACTCATCCATTACGCCATCAAGAACAACCTTGTGAATTAGTGGGCGCTTGTAGGAAGCACATTGAAATATCAAAAGGTGGAGACATTGAGATAGCTTTGGGGTTTTTTTTGTTCACGGCGCCCTGTCGCAGAAATTTTGATACCTGTCAGGTATCAACCGTTCAGTAGAATAAGGTTTTTGGCTATATCGAAATCCGAAATCTATTCGGATATTTTCGAAAAGATGTTGGCATAAATTCTGGTAGTATCATGAAAGTCCTTATAGCTGGTGGCTCATGGCTCCTGGGCAATCAGGTTACCCCTCTTCTCTCCTTTGTAGATCGGATTGATCTGATCATTCAGTCGCGCAATCTGAAAGAAACTGCTGAGTTCGTCGTCCAGTTCAGGTCGGATATCATTCTACTCGAATGTCCATTGCCTGGCGGAAATGTGCTCGACCTTATGCACACGCTTAAGAGCGGCAGGTACGAACCCTTCGTGGTCATACTCTCCGATTTCACTTATCCCGATTTCAAAACCAAGTGCTTGGCTGAAGGCGTAGACTACTTCTTCGAAGGCGCATTTGGGCCAAGTGACATGTCGCCCTATCTCAATGACTACAAGAATGCATTGGCTACCTGGCATGCTGCTGCACATTAAGTAGTGAACTCGGACAAGCTCGCGCTGTGAATGCGACGCCGAACCGAAACCTCAGGTGTGAAGATTAAGAAGGAACTTACTAATGACTGACAGGGACAAGACTGTTCTTGTTATTGAAGACGAAGAAGCGGTGAGAAAACTGACCGTGCGGATTCTCAACAAACTCGGTTATATGACAGTCACTGCTTGTGATGGCTGTGAAGCCATCGAAATTTTTCAGGAGCAGGCCAACAATATTGATGCTGCCATTGTGGATATGTTCATGCCGAGAATGAACGGACCGGATACTATAACGGGCTTGAAGCAGATAAAGCCTGATCTCCCGGTGCTGCTGGTCACGGGTTTTGGTTGGGATCAGCACATGAAGGAAATGTTGCCGTTCGACGAAAATGCGGTCTGCCTGCTGAACAAACCGTATACGCTGAACGCGCTTGAAACCAAACTACGTGAGTTGCTTCCTTAGTGTGATCATTCACGCAAGCACCGGCTGCGCCAGGTTAGGGGCAGTTCAACATACGCTAATTTATGCAAGAAATCGCTCCTCGGGTTAGGCGTGCCCGGCTCGTTTTCCTGCAGTCTTAACCAGGTTCCAGATCAAGATCAGGCCTGTCAGAATCAAACCGACGCTGATAAGTTGCGCCATGGTTGCGCCGAAGAACACTCTCGGCGTGTTACGGAAAAACTCGGTTGCCAGCCGCCCGACCCCGATCAGCACCAGATAAAGCCCAAATTTAACACCCCCAGGTAAATCCCGCTTGCGGATTTTCCACAAGAACAGAAAGATACCGAACAGAATGAGCATGTCGTAGATGGGCGTTGGATGAACCAGCTCATGGGTCGGAACGATGCCATTCGGGAAGGACAGTGCCCAGGGCACATCGGTTGGCGGCCCGTAGTCGCCATCGCCGGAAAGCAGGCAGCCGCCTCTGCCAAATACCTGGCCGAGTGCAAGCAACGGCGCCGTCAGGTCTACGATCATTGGTACAGACACATTATTTCTATGGATATACCAGATCACTGCAAATGCGCCGCCCAATAACCCACCATACCACACCAGGCCGGCGCCGGTAAAAAGATAGTTAGATGGGTTGGCCAGAAATTGCTGCCATCGCTCGATGATGTAGTAAAGTCTTGCTCCTAGAAAACCACCGACCATGGCGGCGATGGCAATCCCGGCCGCCAATTCCGGATCCTGGCCTTTGCGCGCCACCTCTTTGCGCAGCAGCAGCGTTGGCACAAGAAATGCCAGCATGGCCATCACGCCAAAGCTGTTGATGGTCACCGGACCGATTTTGAAGAGCTCTGGTATCATAATTTCCTTTCTTCTTTTCCCACTGGTTGAGCCCCTACCGCATCTGACCGCGGCCTGCAATTCGGAACCGGCGCTCCACTTCACCGTTTCGCACACCGTACATTTCATCGAACATGTTTACGACCACACAGGCATGATTTGGAATAATCTTGATCTTCTCCCCGATCTCGAATTTTGTATCGGACTCGATGATGCCGTGTTCTTCCGACAGCCGTGTGACGAGCGTGTTCTTCGCTGCTATGAGGCCGTAGCCGTTGCTGCGCCCGGTGCGGCCCGCCGGGTCAGAAGTCATGGCCTTTTTTCCGGCGTCGATTATGGCGCGGTTTTGCGCCGGATGGCTGATCACTGTCGCCAGTACGGTGAGCGCGCAATTTTTCAGGGCGCAGGCAAAAAGGTCGACTTGCGTCAGATCGTAGAACGCATACGTTCCCGGTCGGATCTCGGTGACGCCATCCACCGCAGCGCAGTAAGGCGCTGTTGGCGTGGAACCAACGCTGACAGTTTCAACCTGAATGCCGTCCTGCAGCAGGAGGTCGGCAGTCGCCACCATGACAGCGCCCTCTTCGTGCCCGATCTCTGCGATGTCCTCTTTGCACGCCGCATTGTACGCGTGGCCGCCGTGTGTCATGAGTCCGCGCAACTGCAACTGCGGCCGCGTCTCGATTACTCTTGCCAGCCTCAGAGCCTCGTCATCTGGCAAAACGCCGCTGCGGTTTTGGCCGCAGTTGATTTCGATCACGACCTCAACAGTTTTGCCTGCCTGCGCCAGAGCCGCGTTGAGACTGTGCGCGCCGAACTCGCTGTCAATGGCGACACACAACCTGGCCATCCCGGAGAGCTCCATCAATCGTCGGTACTTTTGCTCTCCGATGATTTCGTTCGCGATGAGAATGTCATCCAGTCCGGCGGCGGCCATCACTTCTGCCTCGCCCAGTTTGGCGCAGGTGATGCCCACCGCGCCGTTTTCCAACTGCAACTTAGCGATCTCCGGGCACTTATGCGTTTTGGTGTGCGGGCGCAGTTTGACATCATGATGCCGCGCCAGATCGGCCATCATGACGACATTCGATTCCAGCCGGTCGAGGTCAATCAGCAGGGCCGGGGTGTCCAGATCAGTATAGTGCATGGCAAATATCAGGATTGTACGTTTGTCTTGACATTAAAATAGAAAAGTTAGGGATGCAAGCAAGGAAGAAATGCAGATCGTCTGAACTACCAGTTCCCGAGCGGGCCGCCATAAGCGCCCTGATCATTGCGCGATAGATCCACATCGTTGAAGGCAGCATCCGGATTGCCTTTGTCGATTGCGGGTGACGTCGGGGCGAGATGGAGGTTGTCGCTGGAGAAAAAAAGCGGGTCCATATTGCCAAGAGGTAGAAAATTGTACTGCGGCGTAAAATTGCTGGAGTCCCCTGAAAACAGAGCGATGCGCGGATCTCCGCCCGTAGCTGTATTCTGATAGAAAATGTTGTTCTGAATGTCCGACGAAACCGGATCGCTGACCACCAGGCCGCCGCCGAAGTTGATACACTCGTTCCTGAAAATCGTGTTGTTGACCACCAAGACCTCCGACTCCACCAGCAATATGCCCGCGCCAAAATTCTCCGATCGGTTGTCGCGGAAAATGTTGTTGCTGACCGTCACCTGTGACCGTGATGCAAACAGCCCGCCCCCCAGCAGCGTGAAATTATCACGGATGATGCAATTCTGCATTGTGAGAGCCGCGTTCAGAACCTCGATAGCGCTGTTTCGCAGCGAGTCCGGGACATCGAATAGTACGTCCGTCAAAGTACAAAAGGACAATTGAGATGGCGCATCAGTATCGATGAATTTGACCCCGAACCAGTTGTTTTCGGCAGCTTCAAACTCGATCACCCTATCGGCGCTGCCGACGGCCTGCAACTCTCCTTTGACGATCAGCATCGTTGAATCGGCGAACATCAAACGCACGCCGGCGGCAATCTCGAGCTTTGTGTTCGGCTGAACGGTTACTGTTCCGGTTACAAGATACGGTGAATTGCTTCGCGGCAATTCACCTGAAAGGGAACCGCTAATTTCGGTGGCGGTTGGGCGAGAGGTTGTGGGGTTGTCGCTGTCAGAACAATTCAAAAACAGCATAGGGAGAACAAGCAGAACGCCCACGGCTCTCATGGATTTCATCTTAGTTGCACCTACTTTCCAAGACAACTAACTTCTAAATTGCGCGATTGCCTTTTGGCAATTATCTTTTAGCTAATAAAATTCAATTAGTTAAATGGTTATTGTAAATCACCTAACGAGACTGTCGAAAAAGTCTTTTGGCCAAAAACTCAACCCGAAAAAGGCATACTAAAATGATGCCGCGACCCGAAAGTGTCACTTAGAAGCGAAAGATGGAGGTCGTCATTTTTCGGAAAATTGGCATCTGAGCTTTTTCGACAGTCTCAACGGGTGAAATGATATTCACGATAATTCACAATGTAAAGTTCAAAAAATTAAAAGCCAAAGGCCCATAGCTAATGGCCACGCATATTTTAGGTAATCAATTAATGTCTGCACGAAAACTCAATCACTTAGGTCGTTCAAACACCAAATAATATAGAACGTAAAATTGCAAATCAAATACTTTTCCATGCGTTTCTTCCCGGCACGAAATTTCTGCTTGACTTTCATCGATTTAATCTTAATATTTTGAAAATCAGAGCAACACAAAACCCGCCCCGGAATCAACTTTTGGCAACTGACGCCATCTTGTATCAAACCTGACTTAGGCCAATTCGATTTTTCCATTAGGTGGTCGTATTTAGGCGCTTAGCGCCGAAATTCGAAAACGGCGAAACCGCAAAGCAGCGTCTGCGAGAGGTCTTTTTCAGCCACTCCTGCATTCTCAGCGGTTAGAGGTTTAGTTGCTCCGGCTGCGCCAGGTTAGGATGAAAAAAACTGATGGGTACATCCGTAAAATACTACACTTTTCCATGAACCATGCCAAGAATCGTTGATATCGAAAACGTCGTGCCTGAACATGCCGTTCCACAGAGCAAGATTGCGGCATTTGTGAAGGAGCTATTTCCGGAATTTACCGCCGGCAAGAGCAAGCTGATGAACATTTTTGAAAATACCAGCATTGAGAACCGTTATTTGGCTGCACCGCTGGAGTGGTTCGGGGAACAGCATACTTTCGCGGAGCGTAACGAACGTTATGTAAGTGAGGCAATCCGGCTATGTTCAGACGCGATAACCGGACTGCTGCGCAGAAGGGACCTGCCTGCCGATAAGATTCACCACATTTTCTTTGTTTCCACCACCGGCATCTCCACGCCCAGCATCGATGCGTTTCTGTTTAACGAGCTGGGACTAAACCAATTTATTCTGCGAACCCCCATCTGGGGCCTGGGCTGCGCTGGTGGCGTAGCCGGCATTGCGCGCGCCTGCGATTGGCTGAAGGCGTATCCGGAAAAGAATGCCCTGGTTGTGTCGGTGGAATTGTGCAGTCTCACGTTCGTGCGCCAGGATTTGTCAAAGAGCAACCTGATTGCCACGTCCCTTTTCGGCGATGGCGCCAGCGCAGTGTTGCTTTGCGGCGACAGGAGTAAAATCAGATCCGACCGGATGTTGCGTGTGCTCTTTTCGGATTCGATCACATGGAAAAACACGCTCGACGTCATGGGATGGGATGTCGGCGAAAACGGATTGAGCGTGGTGTTTTCCAAAAATATTCCGAGCATTACGATGGAGTTTGCCAGGCCTGCTATCGTGCAATTCCTCACGCGCCACAATCTGGGGCTCAGCGATATCGCAGTGCTGCTATCGCATCCCGGCGGGCCGAAAATCATTGCCGCATTAGAGCGGGCGCTCGAAATGACGCATGCCCAAACCAGGTACATGCGCAGTGTGCAGAGCAAATACGGCAATATGTCCAGTACGACAGTCTTGTTTGTGCTGAACGAATTCATGCGATCGCAAGAATTCAGGCCGGGGATGAAGTTATTGTCTTCATCCTTGGGCCCCGGGTTCTCCATGGAGAGTTTCGTGGCTGAGAGCGAGTGAACGTTGCTGTTTTCTATTTTGTGTTTGCAGGCATTGTCTTGCTAAGGCTCATTGAGCTTCTCAGGGCGCGTTCAAATGAAAAGTGGATGAGAGAACGAGGCGCCAGAGAATTTGGTCGCGGCCACTACCCATTCATCGTGCTGCTGCACATTTGCTTTTTTGCGAGTCTGCTGTTGGAAACGGGAATTAAAGGCTATCCGCTTATCACGGGCTGGCAGCTTGCGGTGGCTGTTCTGCTTCTCGTTCAAATGTTGCGTTACTGGGTGATCTTCTCGCTCGGCCGGTACTGGAACACGAGGATTCTGGTGATTCCGGGCAGTGCGCGCATCCGTAAAGGCCCGTACAAACATTTTCGCCACCCAAACTACGTGATAGTTGTGCTGGAATTGCTGTTGATTCCGCTCATCTTCAAGGCCTGGCTCACACTCGTGTGGGTGAACATCGCAAACTCAGTTGTTCTCTACTTTCGAATCAAGCAGGAGGAAAGAGCGCTTGCGCTTTTGGAATAGAAAATTTAGCTAATCCATTATTTCTAACCAATTGGAGAGGTGCAATATGAAAAATGCTGTTCATCAAATAAAATT
>SMXE01000188.1 GCA_004357015.1 Caldithrix sp. | reverse complement strand
GGTGTTATCTCAGGTGTGGTTTCCTTTGGCATTTTCGTCGAAGTTACCGACATTCTCGTGGAAGGGCTGGTGCACATCTCGGACCTGGAAGATGACTACTATTTCCACGACGAAAAGAATCACCGCCTGGTCGGCCAGTCCAGCGAAAAGACCTACCGACTTGGGGATACAATTAAAGTGCAGGTTGTACGCGTGGACGTGGCAGAGCGCGTAGTGGATTTTGTTTTGGCCCCATAATTTACTTTCTCTGGCAGCGGCAGACTTCGATATCTCCCCCCGTGTCCTGAAGTAGCTCACCGGCAGAGGAAATAAGCTCCTCGAATTTTCCGTTTTTGCGGGAAAATAGCACTACGGTAGTTTGCAGCAGAAAACTCGGTTGCAACCAAATTTATAAAACTGCCGTAGCTCTTTACCAATCAGGTATGCACCAACCTAACAACGAGGAGCGTGATAAGATGTTTGCAAAGAAGAAAGGCGTCCTTCAGCAATTTGCTCTCACCCAGAAAGAGAGCGCGCTAAACATTGCGACCAAAGCATATTTTTCAAGGCTAATAGCAGGAAAAAATCTGGTTACTCGGAAAGAGCCTCATGCCAACCTGAAGCTGCAGTACCGGCGGGTTCTGGAGCTATCGTTCGTAGCTGCGCTGACGTTGGTCGTCGGCCTCACACAACTGGGCCGTGGGTTTTCTCTCACCTCCAAACCCATCGAAAAAGTTGACATAAAGATTGAAGTCGCGGACATTCCCCCGACGGAGCAATTGCACCGGCCACCGCCCCCGCCACGGCCCAGCGTCCCGGTACCAAGCGAATCGGAGAACATTCCCGAAGACCTGACTATCGCTTCAACTGAACTCGACCTCTCCGACTTGCCGCCGCCACCCGCACCGCCTGAAGATGACGGCTCGATTATCTTTGTGGCTTATGATGAACCACCGAAAATCAAGGGTGGAATGAAAGAACTTGCAAAACACCTGAAGTACCCGCGCCTTGCCCAAAATGCCGGCGTCGAGGGCATTGTTTTTGTGAAAGTCCTGGTGAGCGCCGACGGCAAGACAGAAAGGACAGAAATCATCAAAGTCAAGCCGGCCAACATGGGGTTTGAGAAATCTGCAATGGACGCCATCAAAAAGGTGCAGTGGGAACCCGCAAAGCAACGCGACCGCAATATCCGCGTTTGGGTGTCCATCCCGGTGCAGTTCAAACTTATCAATTCCTGAGAAAATTGACCTACATGCTCTTCAACCTATGGTAGCCATTCAACAACATCCGCCACCGAAATCTCACCATCATCCAGCACCTCCGCGTAAGCGCCGCCGCCCCAGTCGTCCCACATGACTTCCTTCAACCCGGGTAATGCCTCATCCATGCGTTCGCACGGCTTGGTTTCGCCCAGGATTCGCAAGCGGCAGTTGCCGACTTGCAGAATGCGGCCGCGGGAATCAGCCAGTGGCATTCCGCTCACCATCATATTCGCCCGCCGTGTTGCGGGATCCAGATCGGCGTTTAGTTCTTTCATGTGCCGCGCCCAGACCTCTTTTTCAATGATGGTCACCTGCCGTTTGCCGGCCTGATTGGCGTTGTTCCGCAGGCCCTTGCCGGCAACCAGCGTGGCGTGCTCCTTGGCGTCCATAGGGCCGCGCCGGGCGCGTTTGATCCAGATTTTCTCCAGTTTTCCTGTCATCGCAGAGTTGTTTCCTCGCCAAGGACAAAGGTCTGCAGAAAAAGTACCGTAGCGTGGTTGTAATAATCGCGGTTGCTCTTTTTGCGAAAACCGTGGCCTTCATCTTTCGCCAACATGTACCAGACCTGTCCGCCGTTCTTGCGGATGACGTGCACCATTTGCTCGCTCTCGCTGGCCGGCACGCGCGGGTCGTTTGCTCCCTGCGCGATGAACATCGGCTTGCTGATCTTATCGGCGTTGTTGTTGGGCGAAATCTTGTTCAGAAACGCCCGCATGTCCGGGTCGCGTTCGTCGCCGTACTCGACTCGCCGCAGGTCGCGGCGGTAGGCTTTGGTATTCTCGAGAAACGTCACAAAGTTGCTGATGCCGACAATGTCAATGCCAGCCCGCAGCCGGTCATTGAAATGCGTCATGGCGGCGAGCACCATGTAGCCGCCGTAAGAGCCGCCAATGACCGCCACGCGATTTTCATCTAGTTCCGGCCGCGCCGCAATCCAGTCCAACAGCTTGCCGATGTCTTTGACCGTATCTTCGCGTTTGTAACCGTTGTCGAGTTTCAAGTAGCTTTTGCCGTAGCCAGACGAGCCGCGCACGTTGGGTGCAAGCACCGCGATGCCAAGCTCATTGACATGGTACTGAATCGTGGATCTGAAGAATGGCCGAAACTGTCCCTCCGGGCCGCCGTGAATTGAAATGAGGACCGGCGCCGGGAGGCCGTCCGTATCCTCGGGCTTGAAATAAAAAGCCGGAATCATTCGCGGCTTGCCCTCTACTTTGTCAAAGGTTTCGTAGTGGATAAGGTCCGGCGTCACAAAGTTGTCCGTGCTTAGGCCACCCACCTCGCTGTAGGTCCACCGTACCAATTCGGATGTCCCCAAATCCAGGACATAGACATCACCGGGCGTTTGCGGCGTGTTGAGCACCAGTCCCAACTGATTGCCTTCCGGACGAAAATCCAGACCGTAAATCTGGCCAACGGGCAGGTCCGGTAATTGCATTTCTTCCTTCGACTGCAAGTCCAGAATGTGTAGCTTGCTGATACCGTCCTCATTGGTTATGTACGCCAACCGGCTGCCATCGTCGGCAAGCTCGAAACTGCTCACGTCCCACTGAATGCCCCCGGTAACCATGGTGATTTCATGTGAGGCCATGTCGTAGTACTGTAACCGTTTGAACTCGCTGCCGGCGTCCGAAGTGAAATAGACGCCCTTGCCGTCTTTGCTCCAGGCTTGACCGCCGTAAGCTATCTTTTCTTCTGAGGGATTGACTTGAGTGAGTTTTTTGGAATCCAAACTCAGGTAGTGCAAATAAGACTCAGTTGCGGAGACATATTTTAGTATCAAAAGTTTACTGTCATCCGGTGACCAGTCCACCGCGATCCAGGTGCCGGTGTTTTCCAGCACACTGTTGGCTTGTTCCGGATTGTTGGGATTTGCCACGTAAACATCCCAGTCGCGCTTGTTCCGTTTGGTGGAGTAAAAGGAAAAGCGGTCGCCTTTGTTAGACCACAACGCAAAGCCGTTGCGCGAGGCGCCGTCCGTCAACATACGATATTTGCCCGAAGCCAGGTCGTAGTGAAAAATCTGGTAGTACTCGGAGCCGCCGATATCGCGGGTAAACAGAAAGTCCGTCGAAACCGGATTCACACTTGCGCCGTTAACCGGTTCCTCAAAAAAGGTGATCTGTTTGCGCGCGCCGCCCGGGGCTTCCACAAGGTGCAGTTGTGTGGTCTCGCCAAAGCGGGTGGAAATGATCATGCCCCGGCCATCCGGGAGCCAACCCTGCAGCGAAGCTGACCGTACATTCTGGTACTGTTGCATTCGCTGCATAATATCCTGCGGGATGTCCGGGATGTTTTCTATCACCAGGTTGCCTTTCTCCACGCGATTGACCTGGGCAAATGCTGTAGTACAGGTCAGAAACAGGCAATACAGAACCAGAAAAGAAATGTTCTTCTTCATTGGATTCTCCTTCTTTGGTTGCGTTTAAAGTGTCAATTTCTAACTTAGGTTAATCCTATCTATAGGCAGCGTTAACGCCAAGCCCTTTGCATATTTTTATTCGCGTTTATTAGCGGTTACATTTCGGGCGGCAAATTATGAATGGAGTTCAAACTAAAATTTAAGTAAGACAAGTCAAAGAAGCAATACCGAAATATCTTTAAATATTGGACGACTTTTTGAGATTTTGGTTTATGCTTATGATTCGGTAACCGGCAACACCGGCCTGGACAAAGCAACTGTGATCGTCACTGAGTAGCCGAGAAAAACTGCGCGATATTTTTCTTGATCAGGGATGAAATTTTCAATATCATAAACTGTCATAACTTCCATTTTTCTTAGATAGATCCTGTAAATCGTACATTGAGCATGGCCTCTAAACGATTCGACATTCAGGTAACCGTCAACGGCAAAAAATATGAACACCCGGTCTCACCACGGCTCTTGCTGAGTGACTTCCTGCGGCACGATCTTGGACTCAGCGGAACGCATGTCGGCTGCGAGCACGGCGTGTGCGGCGCATGCACCATTCTGCTGAACGGCGAAGCCGTGCGCTCCTGCCTTTTGTTTGCAGTGCAAGTGAACGGCCAGGAGATCACCACCGTCGAAGGCCTCGCGCCTGGTACCGAGGATCTGCATCCGCTGCAGGAGGCGTTCCGCGAAGCACACGCTCTGCAGTGCGGCTTTTGCACGCCGGGATTTTTAATGTCACTCATTCCGTTTCTGCAAGAAAACCCCAACCCGAGCGAGAAGGAAATCCGGGAAGCGCTTTCAGGCAATTTGTGCCGCTGCACAGGGTATCAGAACATTGTCAAAGCTGTCATGCTATGTTCTCAAAAACTATGACAGCCACAGAGGCACAAAGAGCACAGAGATTGAAATAAATAGAATTACTGAATGTTCTCTGACTCTGTGTCCTCTGTGCCTCCGTGGCTAACAACATTTGGAGCTAAAAATAGTGGCGACACGCTATTTCGGACAACCGATTAAACGCAACGAAGATCCCCGCCTCCTCAGAGGTCAGGCGTTGTTCGTCGATGACGTCAACCTGCCGGGGATGCTGCATGTGGCGTTTTTGCGCAGCGATCATGCCCACGCGCGCATCAACAGCATCGACGTCTCCGCGGCGCTTGAGCGTGAAGGGATTGTGGCGGTTTATACTGCTGCCGATCTCGGAGATTACTGGCAGCCCGGCCCGCTTCTGGTCCCGCCGCCGCCTATCGAAAGACTGACGTTCAATCAGCGCACGCAGGTACCGCTTGCAAAGGAAAAAGTGACCCACGTGGGTGAGCCCATCGCCATGATTGTGGCCATCAGCCGCTATGTTGCCGAAGACGCCCTGTTTGACATTATTGTCGATTTTGAGCCGCTGGATGCGGCGGTGGATCTGGAGCAGTCGCTGGAGAAAGACGCGCCTGTTATTCACGATGGGCTTGATTCAAATCTGGCAGCGCACGTCATTCAGGAAAAGGGCAGTTACGCCGCAATTCGTGACACAGCGGACGTGGTCATTAAACGTCGATTTTATTATGACCGGGGCGTAGCCGCGGCGATGGAAAACCGCGGTGTGATTGCAGACTGGGACGCCAAGAATGAGTACCTCAAAATTTGGGACACTACGCAAGCGCCGATTCCCATTCGAAACGGACTGGCAGCCATGCTTGGCCTGTCCGAATCGCAGGTGCAAGTGATCGCGCCGTTTCTCGGCGGCGGCTTCGGACCGAAGATCATGATGTTCTACCCCGAAGAGGTGCTCATCCCCTGGGCTGCCATTCAGATTGGGAAGCCGGTCAAGTGGATCGAAGACCGGCAGGAAAATTTCTTCGCCACCACGCACGAACGCGGCCAGATTCACGACGCAGAAATTGCGCTCACCAAAGATGGCAAAATCCTCGGTGTGCACGACGTGTTTCTGCACGACACCGGAGCATACGCGCCTTACGGCCTGACCGTGCCCATCAACAGCCAGTGTACGCTTCTCGGCCCCTACGATGTGCCCAATTATTATAGCGAGTTCAAGGTGGTCTTTACCAACAAGACCATCGTGACGCCCTATCGCGGCGCGGGCCGGCAGCACGGCGTGTTCGTGATGGAACGGCTGCTCGATATTGCAGCCAAGGAGCTGAATATCGACCGGGTGGAAATCCGCAAGAAAAATTACATTCCGCCCGACAAATTTCCGTACGACAATGAAATCATTTATCAGGATTTCGCGCCGTTGGTGTACGACAGCGGCAACTACCTTCCGGCGCTGGAACGGGCGGCGGAAATGATCGGCTATGAGAATTTCATCAAGAAAGAACAACCGCGGTTGCGGAAAGAGGGCAAGTGCGTTGGGCTGGGTATTGTTTCGTATGTCGAAGGCACCGGCATCGGGCCGTACGAAGGCGCCCGCGTGAAAGTCGATGCCAGCGGCAAGATCAACGTGGCGACCG
>SMXE01000187.1 GCA_004357015.1 Caldithrix sp. | reverse complement strand
GTGCCGTTGACCCAATTCATGGTTTGTGCATCCAGCCGCTCAACAATACGGTTGCCCTGGTATTTCTGAATCGTCACCCGGTGAGCGATTTTGCTGCCGGTATCGAATCGCCCGATGAAAACTCTACGGTCGAGGCTGTCACGCAGGAAAAGGTTCTCGATTCGCGTTTTGGAATACTTCTTATGCGCGTCGAGATACTGCATCTCAATCTCTGATTTCTTCCGGCTGGCTGCCGGCACCGCGCGATCGTCAAACACGAACGCCGCGATGCTCATGACCACGCTGAGCGTAAAAAGCGGCAGCAATATCCGGTTGAGAGAGACGCCGGCGGATTTGATAGCTGTAAGCTCATCATGCCTCGCCAACTGGCCAAGACTGAACATGGCGGCAAGCAGCACCGACATCGGCAGAATGAGTGAAACAACCTGCGGGATATAAAAGAGGTAATATTTGAAAATGATAGAGGTGGGTACGCTCTTATCGATAAACTTACCCAGATTACCGACCATGTCCACAAAAATGACGATGAGCACGAACGCCACAATGGCAAACAGAAATGTAGTCAGAAAACGGCGTAGAACGTATTTGTCGAGAACTCGCATGTCAGGCCCGCGTTGCGCCATTCGATTTTCGCCGCAGGGGTAAGCTAAAATGAATGAAGGGGTGCTCGCGCACAACCCGGATCGTGAGGTAGAGACCGAAGCTGCCCACGACCATATTGGGACTCCACATCGCCATGACCGGTGAGATGATTCTGCGGTCGGCAAGGATTTCACCGCCAATTAGAAAAGCCCAATAAAGCAGGAAAAAACCGATGCTCAGGCCGGCCGCCAAGGGCCAGCCTTGTTTGCGTGTCATAATTCCCAGCGGCGCGCCAATCAAGATAAAAACCACGCAAGCCGCCGGGATGGAGTACTTCTTGTAAATCTCGACCAGATAAATGTTGCTGGTTTTTTTATAGCTGTTGATCATGTTGAGTTCTGATTGAATCTGGCGTTTCAGACGTTTGTGCTCCTGAAGCACTGTTTTTAGAGACACGATCGAGCCGTTGCCGGCCGCGCTGTATTTCGAAAACTGCTTCTTGAGCATGTCGAATAGTTTCTTTTCTCGCTCGGCCACGCGTTGGCGGTTTTTCACGACGCTCTCCATTAAAGCCGCAGCGCTTTTTTCCCGGTCGCCCCGATAACCGGATTCACTTCGCCGCAGGAGGGTTTCCGTCATAGAAATCTTTATAATCTGTTTTGAAAATTCCAGCCGCTTGAAAGATTCCGGCTTGTTGATGTCCACTTCGTGCGCTTCGCCATTGAACAGGGTGATCTCCAGCAGCCCGGTGTTCGGATCCATGTAAAGCGTGCCCTTTTCCGCAGTGATGGTCTTGATGACAGTCGCTCCGGTCTGGTCGTCCACGATGACGTTCTCCAGGTACGCCAGGCTGTCTTTTTCTTCGACCTTTTGCACGAGGATGCTGTAGTTTGGAATTTGTGTGTATAGCACACCGGGCTCCAGGTCGATGGTAGGTTTCTTACGCGCGATATCCACTGCCAGCAGCCGGGCGCGGTGATTAAAATCCGGCAAGACGTGATTATTGAACCAGATTAACCCTCCCGCCAGGAGCGCCGATAGTAGTAGAACAGTGGGTAGGATTTGATGGATGCCGATGCCGCCGGCTTTCACCGCGGTAATTTCGTTGTCAGCCGAAAGCCGCCCGAAAGCCATGATGGTGGCAGTGAGCACCGCCATCGGCACTGAGAGTGCTATCATCCAGGCAAGGTTCAGAAAAAGAAACTCTGTGATGATCTTGAGCGGGATGCCTTTACTAAGGAATTTGCCGAGCTGTTTGAACAGCAGGTTGAGCACGAAAACCGAATTGATAACGCCGAGTGCGAACAGGAAGGGCCCGATGAGTTCTTTGACGAAATATTTTGGAAGAGTCTTTAACATTTGATTGTACTTAAGCAAATTTGCACCTGCAAAATATACTGATGGGGCGCTTTTTTAGCAAGCGCTAATTCTGTAACGCAGCATTAGTGCAATTCGATTTAATTTGTTGTTTCAGGGTCAGATCTATGCCGCAAAAAGTGCAATTTTATGCTTGCAATTCTTGCGGGGATTCTTTACTTTGACTCACCTTTTTATGTCCAATTGATTTGTCTTAATCTGGGAGGTTTTATCGAGTAGTTGTTAACGTGAGTAGCGGCGACTTTAATTTATCTAAATCAGTACCGCTTACGAAGACAATTTGTTGTACTCTCAGGAAACGGAATTGGACAAACACTTCAGGAACTTCTCCGTTCTGGCCACATATTTCTTCTGTTTACTAATCCCTGCCCATGGTGCGTTTGCGCAGTCGCAGTCATCCCGTTCAGGAGTGCCCGGGCTGAGGGTTGAGAACGCCTACCATTCAACGACCTTTTGGTTCCTCAGGCAGCAAAATGGCGTGTTTTCGGCGCAGGGCTACTACCCTGGCTCCCTGATGAACTACGCCCCGAACGTTCGGCAAGAAGTGGACATCGAATCCCTCGACGAAATGGTGCTGATCCGGCAAACGGTTTTGCAGGACGATATCCGGCCACCGCTGGCGTTAACCTTCAATGAATATGTCCGTCTTCTGCAAGAACAGCAGATGAAAAAATACTGGCGGGAGTACGCTGCGCTGAATGCCACGGAAACTGAGCAGGGCAAGAGAGGCGCCGGCGGCATCAATTTTGAAATACCGGTAAAAATCAAGAGCAAAACTTTTCAAAAAATTTTCGGTGGCGGCTCCGTTGGGCTGGTGGTAAGCGGGAATATTCGCATCCAGGCCGGTCTGCGGAGAGAGGATCGCAGCGAGGTCAGGACAGCGATAACCCGCGGTGCAAGCACAAATTTCAAGATGCAGCAAACGCAGCGCTTTTCCGTGACAGGCAGAATTGGCGACAAGGTGACGGTGAATGTGGACCAGGATAGTGAACGCGCTTTCGAGTTCGACAACAACGTGAGGCTGGTTTATCAGGGGTATGATGACGAAGTGGTGCGGCGGTTTGAGGCAGGCAACATTTCGCTGTCCTTACCGGGCACGCGCTACGTCACGTTCAGCGGCAAAAACTCCGGCCTGTTTGGCCTCAAGAGTGAAATGGTGCTCGGCAGCCTCAACCTGACTACCATCGCCAGCCAGGAAAAGGGGCAGAGTCAGCGACTCAGCTTAACCGGCGGCGCCACTTCCGGCAGCCACCGCATCGAAGATTACCGCTTTTTGGCAAACCAGTATTTTTTCCTGGACGATGACTACCGCAGGCAATACCGGTACTTTAACGCCGACGGCGTCCATGCGTTGATAGACAGCATTGCGACCCCGATCTTTTCGGACTCGATTGAAGTTTATAAAGCCGCAGCCGGGTATGAATCCACCTTTCCTGACCGCGTTATTCAGGGGCAGGCCACATTGGACGGCCAGCCGGTACCGCCAGACCAGTTTATCCAGCAAGCGGGTGCGGCTGCCGCCGGCAAGTTTATCCGGCTGGAGCGAAACGAATACACGGTCCAATATGAGCTGGGTTACATCCGGATGAATACTCCGGTCACGGATAACGAGATTCTAGCAGTTGCGTACAAGACAACCAATGGCCAGGTCTTCGGCGATCTCAACTTTGCACGCGCCGATACGACGGGCGCAGAGGTAATCAACCTGAAATTGCTTCGCGATCGCAGCCCGCTTCCGACCCATGCCACGTATCCGCTTGCGTGGAAGCACGTCTACTCCCTTGGCTCAAGAAACATTAGTGAAGATGGCTTTGACATCAAAATGTTTAATAAGCCCTCTTCCGGCCCGCCGCAGGAGACTGACAATGGTACCTTCTGGGTTGAGATTTTCGCACTGGATGAAAAGGATGAAGTCGGCACGATTGGTAGCCCGGACGGCAAAGTCGACCTCGACATCAATATCCTTGATCTGGCGAGAGGCGAACTACATTTTCGCGATTTGAAGCCGTTCGACCCGGAAGGTTATTTTGTCCTGGCCGGTGGCCAGCCTACCCTCAGAAACAGGCTGAATGATGACTTGCGCTCTCCGGAGATTTATGATCAAACAGACCAGACCATTATCCGCGGCGCCAGCAAGTTTTACCTGCAGGTTGCAACCAAAAACCGCGGCACGGAATACAATCTCGGCTTCAACGTAATTGAAGGCTCCGAGGTGGTTACCCTGAATGGCACTACGCTGAAAAAAGGCAGAGATTACACCATCGATTACTTTTCCGGGCAGCTTATTATGCTCAATGAACAGGCAAGCAATCCTTCGGCTCAGCTTGATATCGCGTATGAACGCAACCAGCTTTTCCAACTGGAAAAAAAGACCATTCTGGGTATGCGCGCTGAGTACAACCTTGGCAAGGATTCCTTCATCGGCGGCACGCTGCTGTATCTGAGTGAAAGCACGCTGGACCAGAAAGTACGCGTCGGCCGCGGGCCCATGCAGAACGTCGTTTGGGACCTGAACACGCGCCTCAAATTCCGGCCAAATTTCATCGGGAAGGCGCTTGACGCCATGCCTTTGATTCGGGCGAAAGGAGAAACATCTCTTAACCTGGAAGGTGAGATCGCGCAGGTGATGCCGAATCCCAATACGCTGAACAGCAAAGATACCGGCGACAACAACGGCGTGGCTTACATTGACGATTTCGAGTCTGCCAAGAAAGCCACTAACCTGGGTGTCCTGCGCAGAAACTGGAGCCTGGCTTCAGCACCGGATGACGGCAGGCACGACCACAGCAACAAGCTTAACAACTTTGTCTGGTACAACCCAGTAGCACAAGTGTCGATAACACAAATCTTTCCGGAACGGGAAGTGAATGCCAACACAGGTGACACACGAACGCATGTTCTGCGCATGGATCTTTTCGATCCGGAAGACCCGCAACCGGACAGCACGCGCTGGGCTGGCGTCATGAGAGCGCTTTCGCCTGGCTTTTTTGACCAGTCGCAAACGAAGTTTATTGAGATCATGGTGCAGGGCGAGCGGGGCCGGCTGCATATTGATATGGGTAGCATCTCGGAAGACGTCATCGCCAACAATAACCTCGATTCCGAGGATGAAATCGAGGCCGGTATCCGCAACCGCATCCTGGACGACGGCGAAGACCGCGGTCTGGATAATGTCGTACGCGCAGATCCGCCAGAGCTGAATTATCCCAGAACCAACCACGTGGGAGACACGATCCAGCAGGCGCCATACGATTTTTGGGATGTGAACAACAATGGCATCAAAGATGCAGATGAGCCCTGGAGTTATGACGACTGGTTTTATGATGGGTTGAGCGATATATACATCACCGAAGGCACTGGCTCCATTGACGGTAGTGAGAACAGCAGGAATGATGAAGGCGGCCGCATTCCGGACACCGAGGACATCAATGCTAACAGTATTCTGGACCAGGTTAACCAGTACTTTTCATATTCTTTCTCCTTGGAGCCCGACTCCCCCGACGCTTCGCTGATCGTGGGTGGTAACGACGATCCCACCATTCCGGGCGGTCCGTGGAAGTTGTATAGAATTCCCTTTAACAATGAAGCCGCGGATACCCTGGTTGGCTCTCCTTCGCGCAGCCTGATCGAATATATCAGAATATGGGTGGATGATCTTGAATACAGCCTGAACTTTAGCAACAGCACGCTTCCAGCTTTTGACAGGATAACCATCGCTGAAATTAATCTGGTAGGCAGCGAGTGGAAAGAACGCGGCATCGCTGGCGACGAATACGGCCTGACTGACCTGGAATCGTCCGACAGCATCGGCGACCGGTTTGCCATCACCCAGATCAATACTTTTGAGAGTCCCGAGTACGCCGCCACGCTTAACCAGATCGGCGTGCAGGGGGAGAGAGACAAGGTCAGCCTGACCAGAGCCAGGG
>SMXE01000186.1 GCA_004357015.1 Caldithrix sp. | reverse complement strand
GAGTCATTTCATCTCTACCAAAATTTCCCGAACCCGTTCAATCCGAGGACGGCAATCCAATATGATCTCCCCATTGAGAGTCATGTGAAGTTAACCGTCTACAATACACTGGGTAAAAAAGTAAAGACCTTAATTGACGAAAATCAGAGCGCCGGCAGTCATTCGGCTGCTTGGGATGGAACAAATGCGAAAGGGGGTATTATAGCAAGCGGCGTATATTTCTATAAAATTCAGGCCGGCGCATTTATTCGCACCAGAGAAATGATTTTTGTGAAATAGAACAACTTTTCTTATTTCTAAGAAATTCTATATCAACAAACCGAATTTCTTCTGACATCTTTCAACTAAATTATAATCATGACTTTACATGATTTTATTGACTCACTCTGCTCAAGAAAATAAAAAAAACTGCACTGCCGCATGGGGGTTGCGGTCTTCTTATTCGTATTTCATTAGTAAGAGGCACGAAATACCGTTCAGGAACAGATGAATAATCACAACAAATTTGACATCAACCAATACTTTGTACGCTGGCACGACGGACGTTTGACGCCATCGGAGCAGAGGACATTGGATGCGTGGCTAGCGAATGCAGACAATCGCAAGACTTGGACGCTTCTCCAAAACGTTTGGCAGGTCTCCGCTTCGTTGCCGATTCCGGAAGGGACGCCGCTGGACACGCAGTGGAAACACCTGCGCAACCGGCTGTCGGTTGCCGAAACCAGAGCGCGTCAGACGGCCAGCACCGTTTCCATTTTCGACCGGGTGGCGCGTGCGCTGCCATCCGCCAGAGTTGCACTGGTAGGCGCAATGGCCGCGCTCATGATGGTATTTGCCTACAACTACCTCGCCGTCGGCCCGCAATTGCAGGTGGTAAGTGTGCCTTACGGCCAGCAACTGCAACTCGTGCTTTCCGATGGCTCTGAAATTCATTTGAATGCAGGTTCGACATTTAAATACCCAGAGAAATTCAACTCCTCTGTCCGGCTGGTTAATCTGGATGGAGAGGCGTACTTTAAGGTGAGACCCGGTGAGACACCCTTCACCGTCGAGACCGACCGAGCCCGGACCACGGTGCTCGGTACCGAGTTCAATGTCCGAACCTGGGACTCGGCCACCGAAGTGTATGTTGTTTCAGGAAAAGTGGCAGTTCATTCAAACAACGCTGTGCAAGCGTCGGAAGTAGAGATACTTCCGGGACAACTGGCCGTCTGCCAGGACGGGCCAGTAGATGTACAACCCACTGAACACCCAGGCGCCCTGCTTTCATGGCGGCAGGGACGCCTGGTGTTTGTTAACGAGCCGCTTAAGGTGGTGTTGGGCGATATTCGACGAACATTCAATTTGAATATTGAGGCAGACCCGGCCTTTTTGAATCTTACGATCACCGCAACATTTTCCAACGAACCCCTGGAGGTCATCGCGCAAACGCTGGCAGCGACGCTTGGCGCCGATTTAGCCACGAAGGACGACGGTTTTTATCTAAGAAAGAATTAGCTTCTCAAATCTTGTCGCTGTGTTCCCTTCCAATCAAATCAAATAATTCTTTGAATTTGTGTGAATATAACTTAGATTTGGGTGTATTTGTAATATGAAGTAGATCAAACCCACTGAACGACCTCTTGTGGAGTCGCAAGTAATCCTTATTCTGTGGAGAGATAAGGAATGCTTCAAAGAAGATGGGTCACTCTTTTTGGCCTGATTTTGCTTATGGCCGGGTCCAGCCAACCGGGCCGGAGCAAAGACAACCTGGTAACGTTTACCGCCAACCATGAAAAACTGGGCGCAGTCCTGCGAAATATTCAAGAGCAGGGCGATGTGCGTCTGGTGTACGTCAACTCCATTGTCGATTCCTTTACCGTCTACCGAAAATTCAACGACACGCCCTACGAAGCAGTGAGAAAATCGCTGCTTGGCAC
Source organism: Caldithrix sp. (assembly GCA_004357015.1). Lineage (GTDB taxonomy): Bacteria > Zhuqueibacterota > Zhuqueibacteria > Oceanimicrobiales > Oceanimicrobiaceae > CR04bin15. The sequence goes on along the minus strand of SMXE01000186.1, from coordinate 3,319 downwards.
CCCATTCGATTTTGTGCAGCAGACACCGGATCTCTGGGTTATCGTGCCCCGGTCGCAAACGCAAGGCTTGCCGGCCACCCTCACAGGAAGAATCACCGATATTTATCTGCAGCAGCCAATCACGGGCGTCAATGTCTATATTGACGGGTCCGACCTGGGCACAACCACCAACCGCAACGGCGAGTTTATCCTGTCTCAGATTCCGCCGGGCAAAACGACAATTTCGGTGAAGAGAATCGGTTACCATGACCTGGAATTTGCAGTTCTTCTGCGCGGCAACCGCCGCAAGCATGTGGAACTGGCATTAGAACCGGAGCCCGTTTTCACTCAGGAAGTGGTGATTGAGGAAAAAATCCTGCCCAAAGAGAACAGCATAATTCTTCTGGAACAAAAAATCACCAAAGCGCAGTTGCAAACACCACCGCTCAAAAACGATGGCGAGGTATTTGAGCTCCTGCACCAGCAACCCGGCGTCTCCCGGCGCGACCTGGATGATGTCTATCCGCACGTTGAAGGCGGCAGTGCTACGGAGGTTGTGATCGAGTTGGACGGCATGCCCATCTACGTGCCGACATTTGGCAAAAACCGCCGCAGCGTTTTTGCCTCAACGATTGTGGAGAGCATAACGCTGCACCGTTCCGGCTTCGGCGTGGAGTACGGCGACGCCATGTCCGGCGTGATTTCTATCCAAACAAAAGATGTCAAAGACGTTGGTTTCACCACAAAAGGCACCGCAAGTCTAACCGGGCTTTCTGTCAATTTCAGCAAAAACACGAATAAACTCGGCGTGAGCGGCGTGTGGCGCAACGGAAAATTCAACAACGGTCTGGACTATTTCGGTCAATGGGAGGGTCTGGACATATTCACCAAGCTGGAGTACCGGCCGGCTAAAAATCACACAGTCACGCTGCTGGCCCTCATCAGCCGGGGCGCTTTCGTGCAAAGCAACAGCCTGCAAACCGGCGAGCTCGTCAGCCAGAACCTGGGCGCTCGCTACGACTTCGAGCCCGGCAAGAAAACGCATGTTTCAGCCATTGTCTACCAATCTTCCCTGGATGACGAACAAAGCGAAGTCGGATTCAAGTTGAAAGCCCGCACGAACCTGACCGGAATGCTTTCAGCGACGGCGGGTATCGATTTCTATAACCTCGACACCCACGGCACGGTGGCACTCGACAGCCTGGATCTGTACAAAGTTGCGCGCAATATCGATACATCCCCGGGCGCCGGCAACTTTTATCTCCCCATAGCCACAGATCCCGCTGACTTGTTCATGCAGCGCGCCTCGGTGCTGACGCCATATCTGGGTGTCAATTTGAGTCATCGACTCTGGCGCATATCTGTCGGTGCTCGTCTGCCTGCTGACGTCCGGCTCGATGGTGTCTACTTTGAGCACAGAGCCAAGTTTGTGGTTATGCCTACGAATTTTCTCAATCTCTCCGTTTCACAGGGCAGGTACTATCAGTTCACAGATCGCAGCTATGCCTCCGAAGCGAAATCGGGTGACAATCGCGGTCGCGGAGAATTTCTCGTTAAAGTGTCCAACGCTGAGCCGTCCTACGCTGACCATTTCCGGCTTGAATCGGGATTTCACCTGACGCGCAGTTACAGGTTTTCCATCGCTTATTTCGACAAGAAGTATCATTTCAATGACAGGGCCTACCTGACCCGCATCAACAGTTGGTTCTGGACAATTCCACTCCAGGGCGGCCTGAGCCGGGGTTACGAGTATTGGCTCGGCAAAACCACCGGCCAACTACAAGGCTGGATCAGTTATACCATGAACAACCAGGCCTACCAGACCGAACTGGGAACCTATTTCAAGCCATACTTCAACCGGGACAAAATACTCAATATCTCAATGGCATATTTCCTGAATGCTTCTCTCAAGCTCCAGGGACAGTATTTCCGCTCCAGCGGCTATCCAGAGCGGCTCTGGAGTCCGGAGCACGTCACGATCAGTCGTGAAAACACCCCGGAAGTATTTGCTGAGAAGTTCCTGACAGACCCCGCCAGACTTGGCGCAACAAGGCAGTATGCGTTAGGCCTCACATGGTCCTTTCCCGGTTTTTCAAATGAGAACTTGCTCACCTTCGTTGCCAGTCAGACCGTCCAGGAAACCGGTGATGGATTTGACGGCGGCTTCGAGTTTTGGGCTTCCATCAGCTTTGCAAAGTAGCATAGCTATCAGACTATATTTCTCTCCATAACCAACGGGCAGATGGCTGGTCTGCCCTTTTTCCCCCTTCGCTGCACATACACCTCCCCCTTCCATAAGAACGTAACCATTCAGCTTTTGGCTGGCTCTTCGCTGTTGGCCTTGTTTAACTGATCCAACATTATATTTGTACCTTCATCTGAAGTGATAGATAGTTCTTCGATGATGATGAGCTTCCAATTCAAGCGATGAGTCTAAAGCCATTTTATGAACAATGGCTAATAGCTCAAGAGTTACCGTTCAACAAACCCAAACCTCATATCCGTTTCCGGTCAATAAAACACGCAGAACTTGTTTCCGATTTTGTGCGCGGGCGCATTTTTTTAAGAAAATGCAGGATTGGTATGGGGGTTCGACCCGTCTCATTCGTATATATATATGGAGAAAAGATTATAAACCCAGGAGCAAAAAATGGCCTTGAGAACGAAGTGGTGTGAAATGGTAATCGCAGCGATTCTGATATCACTGTTTCTATCGGTATCTGTCCCGGCGCAAGAAAGGGGCGCGTTTCGGCCGGAAAACAGCTCAAACGTGACTTCATCGCTCTTGAACATCAATGATCTTTCCATCTGGGTACGGGCCGACGGCGTTAGCGCGCTAAACCCGTATTATGAAAACCAAAATGCCTTGCCATGGGGGCTCGTCTATCCCCGTGGCGTGCCGGCAGGCCTGGTTTGGGCGGATGGTTTCATCTGGGCTGGATTTGTGGTGGACGGAACAGAACCAGTGCTGCGGGTTGGAGGACACAACTGGCGTACGGGTCTGACGCCGGGCGCCATTCTGGGCACCGGCGTTGCTGAAGACCCAAACGATCCGCAGGCAAATCGCGTCTGGCGCTATCGGCCTGATTGGCAAACGGCGGATTTGACGGATGAAGCGTTCGACATTCTGGTCTCCAGACCGGGCGCTGCGGCAAGGGACTATCAGTTTTCTGCAACAGAACTGCAAGCAGTGGCCGACTCCCTGCGTCAGGCGTATGAATTTGACTTCAACAACTGGCCGTGGCAAAAGGGCGCCCCGTTTCACGAGGAAAACAACAACGGCATCATGGATGCCGGCGAAATGCCAGGCCTGCTGAATGCGGACCAGGTGCTGTGGTTC
>SMXE01000185.1 GCA_004357015.1 Caldithrix sp. | reverse complement strand
CGGCTTGCATAACGAAAGTTTCCCCCTGGGCCGATACCACGTCGTCCTTCTCCGAAACTTTTATGGCGTCCGACCGCTCGTTAGGTCGCATGACCAATTCCACAGATTTCTCAAGTTCGCCGCCCGCATCGGCGACGGACTCGGATGATTTTTGCTGTTTAGCCGGGACCCGTGCCTGGCCTGCACGCTGTCTCGCCTCTTCGCGCCCGGTTTCGTTTTGAGCGACTGCCCGGCGCATCTCTTTGCTGTCGCCGACAGAATCTGCTTGCGCCTGCAGCGACACCGATGACAGAACCCGCACCTCCTCAAAAACCTGTGCAGACCCGGGGATGCTGGTTTTGTAAATGTAGTACACGGTAGGACTCAGCACCACGATGAAGAGCACCGCAGCGAGGCGGGCGAGCATTCCCCAGTTGACGCGCTTTCCCGCACCGTCCAGACTCGCTACCTGCCGGCGCATTTCTTCCTTCATCTCGGCCCGGCCGGTCTCCCGGATACCGGAAATGAGCCAACGCTGCGCCTGCAATTGTTTGCGGCACGCGGCGCAGCTCTGCAGGTGCTGCTCGTATGCGAGTTTCTCAGAGTCAGACATGCGTTCGAGAACATATTTCTCGTGTAAATCGTTCTTCTGAATGATTTCACAATTCATCAAATTCTCCTCTCAGCACCAGTCAGCACTTTTTGCAGGGCGCTTTCCAGGGCTTTCTTGCATTGATATTTCTTTGACTTCGCCACTGTTTCGCCGGCAAACCCCATGATGCGCGCGATGTCTTTGAAGCTGCGCTCTTCGAAATAAAACAACATCAGCAACTCCCGGCACACCGGTTTCAGCGCGTCCAGCGCTCTGCGCACCATGGCGGTGTCTTCATCTGCAATCACTTGCTGCAGCGCGGATGGTTTCCCGTCTGACTTTTCGACCGGCAGCTCGGTATCGGCGATCTTGCTTCTCTTTCGCCGCTCGGCCAGCCACTTGTTCTTGGCAACCGCCAGCAGGTAGGTGCTCAATTTTGACCTCAACTCGAATTCGCCGGAGCAGACGTTTTGCCATAGCACGATGATGGCCTCTTGCAGCATGTCCTCGGCATCGGCCTCGCGGCCGCCGTTTGCCAGCACGTAGCTGAACACCTGCTTCCTGTGTGCCACGAACAACTCACCGAGAACGCCGCGGTCATTGCTCTTGATGCGGTTGACAAACTGCTGCTCCGGAAAAAATTTAACTTTTAGCATTTACCTTTTTTGAATTGATGTCATTAACAGACGAAAGGTAAATCAAAATGATGAGTTCCACAAGATATAATGAAGATCATTTACAGAACAAAACTTCCACGGAGGGACACGGAATTACACGGAAAAATGACGATTAGAGGAAACGAAATGACTCAACCCTATAACGCAATTCACAAATGTCAAAAATCAGTGTTGCTCCGTGGCTTTCCGTGGAGAACTTTCTGCTAACCCATTCAAAAAGGAGAACGAAAAATGAAAACACTGCACACAATTGCGCTTGTGCTCCTCTGGAGTCTGCCCTTGTTCGCACAAAGGATCGTGGTGGACCGGGAAATGGCGCCGCAAAGTTACAAGCCCGTTTACCTGAAAGCGCTCAAGGCGACCATATCCGTGAACGAAGGCGCTGCCAAGGTCACACTGGAGCAAATCTTTCACAACCCGTCGCCGGTACAGCTTGAAGGCGAGTACATTTTCGCGCTGCCGGCCGAAGCCGAGTTTCACGACTTCCAGCTTTACATCAACGGCAGGAAGACCCGTGGCCAACTCCTCGACGCCAAGGAAGCAGTCGCCATCTACACCGACATCGTCCGCAAGCTGCGCGACCCGGCGCTGCTGGAATACGCCGGGCGGCGGCTCTTCAAAGCGCGCGTTTTTCCCCTGCCGCCCAACGGCGACCGCAAGATAGAGCTGTCCTACTCGCAGGTCGTTTCCTACGCATCGGGAACGCACCGGTTCGTGCTGCCGATCCGGCAAACGGGCCAGGGTCGCATCGAAGATTTCGAAATGAAGATCACGCTTCAGGCAAAATCGCCGCTGGCCAACATCTACTCCCCCTCGCACGACATTGATATTGACCGCCGGAGCGATCGCTCGGCGGAAATTCGTCTTAAAACCCACAACCTGCCGGGCGACCGGGATTTTCTCCTCTACTACGATGTCGCAAACAAAGAGGTCAACGCCACCATGCTCACCTTCCGGCCACGCACGGACCGGGATGGCTATTTCATGCTGCTGGCTGAACCCGCCTACCAGGTAACCGAGCAAGACGTGAATCCAAAAGATATTATTTTCGTGGTTGACGTTTCGGGCAGCATGGCCGGCGAGAAAATCGAACAGGTGAAAGAGGCGCTGCGCTACTGCGTGAATTCGCTGCGCGGTGAAGACCGGTTCGAGGTGATTAGCTTCAGCACGCGGGTTGAAAAATTCCAGGGCGCGCTCAGAACCGCGGACAAAGATGCGAAAGAAAATGCCCTGTACTTCATCGACAATCTCTCGGCCGCTGGCGGCACCAATATCGACGGTGCGCTGAAAGAGGCGTTGCGACTCAAAGACAGAGCCGACGACCGACCCACCAGCATCATCTTTCTCACCGACGGCTTGCCCACGGAAGGGGAACGGGATGTCGCCCGCATCTTGCAGAACATGGAAAGCGAGCGAAAGGATTTCATCCGTATTTTCAATTTCGGCGTGGGCTACGACGTCAACACTTTTCTGCTGGACAAGCTCGCCGCAGATCATCATGGCAGTGCCGACTATGTGCGGCCGGGTGAAAACATCGAGAGCCGGGTGTCTGAGTTTTTTGCCCAAAACGCCGCGCCCGTTCTGACAAACGCTGAATTCGATTTCGGCAGCCTGCGGGTTTACGACGTCTATCCGCAGAAGCTCCCGGACATATTCAAGGGCCAGCGCGTCACGCTGCTAGGCCGTTACCGCACCGCCGGCAAATCCGATATCCAACTCTCCGGCAATCAGCGCGGTGACAAACGGACCTTCACCTATTCGGTCGAGCTGCCGCGCCGGGAAATGGCCAACGAGTTTATCGCCAAACTCTGGGCCAACCGCAAGGTCGCCGACCTGCTCGAACAGATTCGCTTCAACGGCGAAAATCAGGAGTTGGTGGCAAGCGTCAAAGCCATCGGCAACGAATACGGCATCGTGACGCCTTACACCTCGTATCTCGTCACCGAAGAGAAGAAGGAGCTCATCCTGACCGAAAACCGGCTTGCAGCGGGGCAGGGCGGCGCTGCCGGAGAACGGCTTCTGTCAAAACAATCGCTCAGAGAAGAAGCCGCTGGCGAGGATGACGCGAGCATACTTCTTGATTATCTCATACAAGCTGCAACTCCGACCTCCGTTGCTTCGGGAAAAAATGCAGTGCTCGCCAGCATGGCCAGAAAAAAGATGGCCAGGGACGAACAGGAGAGGGATGTGCTGATTACGGTGCAAAATATCGCGGGCCGGACTTTCTACCTGAGAAAGGGCGTCTGGGTCGAAAATGGTCTGAAACTGCAGGGCGAGCCCGATAAAATGATCGCGTTCGCCAGCGAAGAATATTTTGAATTGAGCATGCAGGATCCGCTGCTGAGGAGAATTATGGCGCTCGGAGAGCAGGTGGTGTTTAAATGGCAAAACAAAGTCTACAAAATCACCAGCTCGAAAACCTGAACACAGTTGACTTTGTTTAATCGAAACGCAGAGTTGCAGAGAACGCAGAGAAACAAAAGGTGAATTATAAACTTTCATGTTGAATTATCACATGATGGAACTTGTCGAGTAGCAAATAATTTACCGGAAACAGAGTGAAAAACTCTGCGGGCTTTGCATCTCTGCGTCAAGAAACGAAGTTACCTTTGCCAGATAGAATTGCCAGGTTAATTTTGCACAGCCGCTTTGTTACGGTTCAAACGGCATCGTATCTAAAACAGCCAGCAACATGGTCATTCACCATGCCGACGGCCTGCATGAAAGCATAGCAAATCGTCGGGCCGACGAATTTGAATCCCCGTTTGAGCAGTGCCTTGCTCATCGCTTGCGACTCTGCGGTTTTGGCAGGAATCTCTTGCAACGCTTTAAACTTGTTTCTCTTCGGCTGGCCATCGACGAACTGCCAGATGTACGAATCAAAAGAGCCGAATTCGTGCTGCGCAGCGAGCAAGGCGTGCGCGTTCTGAATCGCCGCGTTCACCTTCAGCTTATTGCGAACGATGCCCGGATTGGCGAGCAGGTCATCGACCTTCTTCTGGTCGTAGCGTGCGACTTTCTCTGGCTCGAAATTGTCGAAGGCGTTGCGGTAGTTTTCGCGCTTGCGCAATATTGTAATCCAACTGAGTCCCGCCTGTGCACCTTCGAGAATCAACATTTCAAAAAGCTTGCGGTCGTCGTGCAGGGGCACGCCCCACTCATGGTCGTGATAGTCGATGTAAAGCGGATCGTCGCCGCACCATTCACAGCGCTTGTTCAAATCGTATCTCCTGGGGTTAGTCTCTCAATAAAACGTCGTTCTGAGCACGGGCTGAAATAGCTCCTTGCGGTGGGCGCAGACGGGATCGATTTCACACAAATCGCAGAGCGGCTCGGTCATCTCCGGGCAGCGCGTGCGGGCATTGAAGAAGAACCAATCCACCGCACCCGTGCTCTTGCCGGACTTGGCGACGACTTGCTCAACGGCAGTGTACGCAGCGTATCGCACGGCCCACTCATCCTCGGGGGGAAGCAACTTACGGCTAACCAAATTACCGCTGAGCGTTTCGTCCATCACATCGATTAAGCCCGTGCGCAAGCAGGAGCGCATCAGATGGTAATCGATGACGGGCGTCACCTCCTCGTCCGCGCTAAAGGAAAGAAACCCTTCCGGGCGCTGCTGCAGAATGATGGCCAGCAGCCCCGCCTTCTTGCGCAGGGGGTCTTCTTTATATCCAGCTATGTGGTCAAGCATTTGAAAAAAGACCTGCAAGGGTGCAGAGGAAGCGTTGACCTGATCGAGCAGAGTCTGTGGTGTGAGACCGAGCGCCAACATGTCGCGTCCATACTGCTGCGCCTGTGCCAGGTGCAGCTCCAGGACCGGCACCGGATCAGAGCCATCATCTGAGCGCAAAAGCGCCAACATGTCCGCCTTTGTGAGATCGGCCTGACGCGCCGGAGTGAGAAGTTCCGGGGCATCCTCGAGGCAACGGAGATACGCCCGAAACAGGTAAAATGCACCTTTGCGCTGTTCGCCATCGATGGTTGCGATGAGCGGATGGCTGTATTTGCCAGCTACTTCTGTCCAGAAACCAAATTGCTGCAGGGTTGCAGCGAAGAAAGTGTCAAGCGCCGCCGGGTGGCCAATTGCCGGCAGATCAGGGCCTGTGAAGTCAAATGGCGTGACCTCCGGGAGGGCGGCAATCAGGTCCGATATGCTGCTCACCTTCGAAGGATTGACCACGACACGTCTGTCCAACGGCATTTCCGGCGGTAGCGGTGGACCGAGGAGCGCGGCCGGCCCGATATCTTCTGTCGCTTGTGCAGCGAGCGGCATGGCCTCGCGCGCCGCCATCACGGGGTGTTTGCCGCGCGCCAGGCAGGCAAGCGCTGCGCCACAAAATGTGTCTCCGGCGCCGGTGGGGTCTACGACTTCTGCCGCGACACCCGGCACCTCGGTCACGAAGCTGCCTTGAACGACTATCGCGCCCTTTTTCCCCTT
>SMXE01000184.1 GCA_004357015.1 Caldithrix sp. | reverse complement strand
GGCTTATTGCGATGATCGGGTGTGACGGCCGGTAAGAGCTGATCATGCGGGCCGTGCTGCCCGATTGTGTCGGCGTTAGAATCGCAGCCGCGCCCAGGTCCTGCGCCATTTGGAAGGCGGCGTAACTCACCGCATTAGCAATACTGCTGGTGTCGCTATTTTTGGTTCTGAAATGGGGCGTAGCAAAATCGCTGTCTTCGGCGACGGAAACGATCCTGGCCATCGTCGCGACTGCCTCGACCGGGTAATGCCCGATGGTCGTTTCTTCAGAAAGCATGACGGCGTCGGTGCCGTCGATGACAGCATTGGCGACGTCGTTGGCCTCCGCGCGTGTCGGCCGCGGGCTTTCAACCATAGATTTCAGCATCTGCGTGGCTGTGATCACCGGCTTACAAGCCTGATTGCATTTTTGAATCAGCATCTTCTGCGCCAGCGGCACTTTTTCCAATGAAGTTTCCACTGCCAGGTCGCCGCGCGCCACCATGATGCCGTCCACTGCTGCCAGAATGGCATCGATGTTCTTGATGGCCTCGTGTTTCTCGATTTTCGCGATGATTGGCACAGAAATTTTCTTCCGGAGCATAATTTTCTTGATCTCTTCGATGTCTTCCGGCCGGCGCACAAAGGACATGGCCACATAGTCGACTCCCTGTTCAAGTCCGAAATCGAGGTCGCGGCGATCCTTGTCGGTAAAGGCTGCAATTGCCAATGTGCGCGAGGGTAGATTGAGACCTTTGTTGGATGAAAGTTCGCCGCCGACTATCACATCGCAGATGATGTCGTTTTTCTCAATCTTGGTCACCCGCAGCTCAATGGAACCATCTGCGAGCAGAATCTGATCCTCGGGCTGCAATTCCTGCGGCAAAGTTTTGTAGTTGGATGAAACACAAGTTGAATCACCGCGAACCTCATCGGACGTGATGACAAACTTCTCCCCGGATTTCAACTGCACCGTACCCGCCGCTATTTTGCCAATTCGAATTTTGGGCCCGGCCAGGTCCTGCAGAACCGCCACCGGCACCTTTTTCTCCGCCGCGACTTTCCGGATGCGGCGCATCACCACGGCATGCTCTTCGTGCGTGCCGTGTGAAAAATTTAAGCGCGCCACGTTCATGCCGGCATCGATAAGCCGGCCCAGCATTCCCTCCGAATTGCTTGCCGGCCCGATGGTCGCGACAATTTTGGTTTTTCTCATCCATCATCTCCAGCTAAGATAATTCTCAAATCCATGACGTTAGTGTTTGTCGGGCCTGTCACGATCAGGTGGCCCAATTGTTTGAAAAGTGGATAGGCGTCGTTGTTCTCGAGATGGCGAACCGGCTCCAAACCGGCCAGGCCGGCGCGCTCACAGGTCTCGCCGTCGCAAATGGCGCCGGCTGCGTCCGTTGGGCCATCGGTGCCGTCCGTGCCTGCGCTCAGGATGACCACGTTTTGCAGACCGGCGATGTCCAGCGCCGCTGCCAGCACAAACTCCTGATTGCGGCCGCCTTTGCCGTCACCGCGCAGTGTCACGGTCGTTTCTCCGCCGCTGATCACGCACGCCGGCGGCGCCAACGGATTGCCTGAATCCACGATCTCCCGGGCAATCGCGGCATGCACCCGCGCCACCTCCCTGGTCTCCCCTTCGATGCATGAGGACAGCATCAGCGCGTTGTAACCGAGGTCTTTTGCTTTTTCTACCGCAGCAGTCATTGCCTGGCGGTTGTTAGCAACCACCACGTTCAGCGTCCTGAAAAATGCAGGATCGCTGGAATCCGGTGTGTCGGCAATTTCACCGTCGCGTCCGGCCTGAATGCGCTGCCGTATCGAATCCGCCAGACCATCCCAGATTTGATAACGCTGCAGAATTTCGTAAACATCCGCAAACGTAGAACTGTCCGGCGCAGTAGGCCCCGAAGCGATGACGTCCAATGGGTCGCCGATGACGTCGGACAAAATCAGCGTGATCAGCGTCGCCGGAGACGCGAGCCTGGCAAGCTGGCCGCCTTTGACTTGCGAGATGTGTTTGCGCACCGCGTTTATTTCGTTGATCGAGGCGCCGCAGGCCAGCAGTTTTTCGGTCAGAGCCTGTTTCTCTTCCAGAGTGACCCCACCCACCGGCAGCGGCAGCAGTGCTGAACCGCCACCCGAGATCAGGCAGATGAGGAGAACCTTTTCGCCAGCCAACTCTGCCAGCTGCACAATTTCCCGCGCGCCGCGCACTCCGGCCTGGTCGGGCAGCGGATGCCCGGCTTCAATTATTCTTATGGTCTTCAGTTTGTCCAGATGGCCGTACTTCACGTTGACCACGCCGGTAGTCAGCCATCCGTCCAGAATCTCTTCAACGGCTGCCGCCATGGGCGCACCCGCTTTGCCCGCGCCGATCACGACCACGTCCTTGAAATCGGCCAGGTTGTAGGACTCCCCCGCACACGACAGCATCTCGCCATCGCGACTCAGAGCGCGGCGGACCGCTGTTTTCGGGTCCACGGCGGCCAGACCAGCCCGGAAAATCGTCATGGCGTCCTCGCGCAGTTTGGTCGTGCTCATGCGGCGTTCTTGCTCCTCTGGCTTTTGTACAGCGACCGGATGTGCAGGAACGTCGCATCGTAAGCACCGGATTTGAAATCGGGAAACGCGTGTGGGTAGGCCTTAAACGCGCCTTTTTCGTACCACAGCGTTGGGTCGGCGTAGATGCCGAGATCGAGATAGATCTTTTGCGCGTCAAACTTCGCCGAAGCGAGAATCACTTTGTTGAAATCCATGTAACCGGCATCGAGATTCACGGTACGTTTGCCGTCCTTTGCCAGATGTGTTTCAATTTCATTGGTCGCGATCTTGATTTTAGCCAGGTCGCCAGGGTTTATCAGTTGGTCAAACGAAATAAATTTTCTGAAAATCGGCCAGCCCATTTCTTCCTTATAGTAATCAGAAATGTCAAAACTGAATTGCGGACTTTTGTAATCGATCTTGCTGAATCGCTCGGCTAACTGCTCATGCGCCCTTTCAAACAAGTCTGGATCTGTGTAAAGTAGGCCAACAAGAAGCTTAACCGGACCGGGTTCTTCGGGTTTCATTATCCGCGTCAACCGGCGCTAATCCGCGGCTGATTCCTGGAAATCCAGAGCCCCAACGCTCGCTCCCGTTCCAGATTCTCCGCCAGCGCCACCTGTGCCTGCTCCACGATTTGCTTGTCAATGCCGAAGCGCTCGTGAATCGTCCTGTGGTAGCTGCGTTTGATGTTGAAGTTGCGCTTGCTGGTGAAGGTCGTCTCCCGCATAAAGTTGCGGTTGACGAACAGCACGCCGTTGCCGAGCACTTTGGTCAGGCAGATACCGTGCATCGAGTTGCGCCGGAACGAGGCCAGCCAGTGCTGCAGGAATTCTCCGGGCGGCACAGGCCGTTCCCGAAAGCAGTGGCGCCACTTCGTCTCGTTTTTATTGAAAGTGAATAAATCGTAAACGTTGCGGGTCGTGTCGTAACGCAACTCCACACCGGCGAATTCGGTGTGAAAAAGCTTCGGCTGGTGCGGGTTCAACGCCATCGGCCGGGTGAGAAGATAGCCCGGGTCAACCAGATATTTCACGGAATCCAGAATCACGATCAGGCAGCAGTGAATGTTCTTGCCGGCGCGCATATCTGCCATCACCGGGTAGCAGGTAAAGCCGGAGTGCGCCAGAATCGTTTGCAGGTAGAACGTCAGGGAAAAGCAGGTGCCGCCCAGCCTGAAATCGATATGCTGCGAGATAACCGTTTCAGGCAAGCGAAGTTTGGGCAAATCCCAGTCCGGACTCTCATGCAGGTTGATAATCTTGCTGATATTTTCGTAAGGAATGCGGGCGAAGTGCTGCAGAAGCTCGCTCAAAAAATTGAGGGTTGCGCGCGACCGGGAGAGTCTGTTAAAATCGAAAAACGCATCTACACTGTCTTCGTGATCATCAGGATTTAGACGAATGGTCTGCCCCTCAGCAAACATAACGCAACTCCGCAAAATTTGACCATCAATATAAGGAAAAAAGGGTGGAAAGCAAGTTGAATTTTCCAGCGAATCCCTGCGAAAGTCTTTGAAAAGAATGGTCGATCTTTGTATTATTCAAGAATCGCGAGTGCACGCGAATATTTTTTGGTGGAACTTATCTATTGACTATTGTTGCTTGATTAGTGATGTTTGACCCCAAACTCAACGGGAGGGTAGTAATGCAAAAAATTGTCGAGTGCGTGCCGAATTTTTCTGAAGGCAGAGATAAAGGGCTGATAAAAAAAATTATCGATGAAATCGAAGCGGTGCAGGGTGTGCAACTGCTGGATTTTGACCCGGGCGAAAGCACCAACCGCACGGTGGTGACGTTCATCGGAGAACCGGAGGCGGCGAAAGAAGCTGCCTATCGAGCGGTGCAGAAAGCGGCTGACCTGATCGATATGTCGAAGCATCACGGCGAGCACGCACGCATGGGCGCAACCGATGTGGTGCCATTTGTCCCGGTTGCCGGCGTCACCATGGAGGACTGCGCGGAAATGGCGCGCGCAGTTGGCAAACGCATCGGCGAAGAACTCGGCATTCCGGTCTATTTGTATGAACACGCCGCCGCCACTCCGGAGCGGCAAAACTTGGCCAAAGTGCGTGCAGGAGAGTATGAAGGCCTGGCGCAGAAACTTTCAGATCCTGCCTGGAAGCCTGACTTTGGGCCGGCAGAATTCAACCCAAAAACCGGTGCGACTTGCGTGGGCGCGAGGGAGTTTCTCATCGCTTACAACATCAACCTGAACACCATGGATCGGCGCTACGCCACCGACATCGCCTACGAGTTGCGAGAACGCGGCCGTTGGAAAAGAGTGGGCGACATCACGCCCTTCTACTACAAAGGCAAAGTCGTTTATTTTGAAGATGATAAATTCACCTGCGGCATGTGCGATCGCACTGGTAAGACATTCGCTGAACTGGCAGAGCACTACAATGAAGCCCACGGCGGCGATCTGTACGCGGGCTACAAATTTATCGGGTTGGATGTTGAGAACCTCACGGGCCGGCCAGTGTACAAAGACGGCAAGTTCCGGCAGGTCAAGGCGGTGGGCTGGGTGATGGAAGACTACAAGACTGCGCAGATTTCGATGAACCTGACCAACTACAAGATCTCGCCACCTCATCTGGTGCTCGAAGAAGCCAGGCGGCAGGCACAGGAACGTGGCATCGTCGTGACCGGGACCGAGATCGTCGGCGTTGTGCCGTTCGATACCATGCGCATGGCGGGGGAGTTCTATTTGAAACGCATGCACAAATCCACCGGCATCCCGGCGCGCGACATCATCGAGACCGCGGTGCAATCCATGGGGCTGCGCGACGTCGCCGAGTTTGATGTGGACCAGAAAGTCATCGGTGTGCCGAAACAAGTTGGCCCGCTGGTGCACCAGAAAGTGGTGGACTTCGTCGATGAAGTTTCGCGCGACACACCGGCGCCGGGCGGCGGCTCCATTGCAGCGCTGGCCGGAGCGCTTGGTGCAGCGTTGGCCTCCATGGTCGCCAACCTGTCGGTGGGCAAAGGGGAATTTGATGCCCAATATGATAAACTCTGCGACCTGGCGGAACAGGCGCAAAAGGTGAAAGATGAGC
>SMXE01000183.1 GCA_004357015.1 Caldithrix sp. | reverse complement strand
GATGGATTTGAAATCACGCGCCAAATGGGTGGAGTACTCCAAGGCCAAGGACGACATGTTTGCGCATACGGACATCAAGCAGGCGCCCTGGTACGTCGTAAACGCGGACAATAAGAAACGCGCACGCCTGAACTGCGTCCGGCATCTCTTGAGTCTAATACCATATGAAGATCTGACGCCCGCATCGATCGAGCTGCCGCCCCGCCACGAAAGTAGACGATACGTCCGTCCGCCGATAACCGATCAAACCTTTGTGCCTGACTATTACTAGCCTGTGGCTGATGGAACAAGACGGCTCCTGACACCGTTAAAGACCAGAACTCTCACCCTACACCTTCGTTAACTATCTCTAATGATTGACGCAGACAAAACTCAGGCGAGCCCGCCTCGCGTGCTGCTCGTCGATGACGAGCAAATGGTGCTGGACAGCCTTAGCAACTTCCTCAGGCTGGAGACGGATTACGACGTTTTCACGTATGACTCGCCGACTCGAGCCTTGAGCATGTTGCGCGATGAGTCGGTGGATTTGGTGGTTTCGGACTTCTTGATGCCGGGGATGGACGGACTGGAATTTCTGGCTGAGGTGAAGCGAATGTATCCGGAAACACCCCGCATCCTGCTGACCGGCTACGCTGACAAGGAGAACGCCATCAAGGGCATAAATGAAGTCGGCTTGTACCAGTATATTGAGAAGCCTTGGGACAATGACCAGATCAAACTCATCATTCATAATGGCCTGGCCCAGAAGACGCTGAAGGAAGCCCTGAACAAGAAGATTCACGAATTGGATAGCGTTCTGCTGCAACGCGACACGCTGGCGCAAAATCAGGAGTTGTTGAAGAAAGAGATGGAACTTGCGCGGCAACTGCAACAGAAAATCCTGCCTGACTGTTTTCCTGATTCAAACGGACTTTCGTTCGTCACCAAATATCAGCCTGCGCTTGAGATCGGCGGCGATTTCTACGATATCCTCTCCCTGGCCGATGGGCGCTACGCTCTTCTTGTGGCAGACGTCACGGGGCACGGAA
The DNA here is from genome assembly GCA_004357015.1 of Caldithrix sp. Classification (GTDB taxonomy): domain Bacteria; phylum Zhuqueibacterota; class Zhuqueibacteria; order Oceanimicrobiales; family Oceanimicrobiaceae; genus CR04bin15. Next base: position 8,225 of record SMXE01000183.1, on the reverse strand, counting down.
TCCAGGCAGCCATGAGCACAACTTTGCTAAAGTTCGTTTTTTCCAATTTCAAAGGCAGACACACTTGCGCCGGTGAGATCATCACGGGCATGAACCAAGGTCTGTACCAGATACTCCCCAGCGGTATGTTTGTTGCCGCCTTGGTCGCCACGATTGATCCCGAAACTGCGGAGTGCAGTATCGTCAACGCTGGGCTGCCGCGCCCCTATTTTCTGAGAAAAAAATCCCAGAGCGTTGAATCAATTTTTTCCGATGGCCTTCTGCTGGGAATCGTCGACAACGATGCTTACCAGCCGAGTGAAGAGTTGAAGGTGCGGTTGGAGCCCGGAGACCGCCTCGTTTTCTTTACCGATGGCCTGACCGAAGTAGAGAACAGCAACGAGGAGCAATTCGACGATGGTTTTCTCAAGAAAGTTCTGACCCAAAACCAGGGCAAGACAGCAGAGCGCATCATCGACCACCTCATGGTTAGTGCGAAGGAATTCAGCCGTCCGGATTACACCTGGGACGACGTCACCATTCTTGCAATCGAAAAAGCGTAGCTCTTGCAGGATTTTTCGTGTAGAATTTGTGTCAATTTGTGGTTAGTCGATTTGTGTTCACCGGCAGTTCGGCTTCGCCGCGTTTGCAATAACCCAGGCTAAATATATGAGTTCGCCTTGATGGTGTGAACCTCCCGCAGGCTGATGTTCAGCCGCTCCAGCCGGTACCGCAGCTTGCCCCGATTGATCCTCAACAACCTTGAAGCTTTGCTGATATTGCCGTCGGCTTGTTCAAGTGCGCTCAAAATAATATTTCGCTCTATTTCCTCCAGAGCAATCCCTTCAGGGGGAATTTCAAACCGGTTAAATTGGCCCGGCATTTCTGCCTTCGCTTCAACCTGCGACCCCACCACCGTTGGCTTGCTTTGCGGCGACTCGAGGCAAAGATGCTCAGGCTCGATCCAGTCGTCACACTCGACCAGCACCGCACGCTCGAGGACATTTCTTAGCTCGCGCACGTTGCCTGGCCAGCCATACGTCAGCAGCAAACGGCGCGCCGGTTCCGTTAAACCTTTCACCTCCCGGTCGTACTCGCCGTTCAACTGTGCTATGAAATGCTGCGCCAGAATCAGAACATCATCGCCGCGCTCACACAGCGACGGAATGTGAATTTGACAGACATTGAGGCGATAATACAAGTCCTCCCGAAACTTACCCTCATCTACCGCCCGTCGCAAGTCCACGTTTGTTGCCGCAATAATGCGGGTTGAGATGCGGACTTCTTCCAGGCCGCTCACCCGGCGGAACCGTTTATTTTCAACCGCCTTCAGTAGTTTTACCTGTATGTTGTGGGAGACGTCGCCGATCTCGTCGAGAAATATGGTACCGCCATTCGCCATCTCGAACAGACCCTGCTTGCGGGCAGTCGCGCCGGTAAACGCTCCTTTTTCGTGGCCAAACAGCTCGGATTCGAGCAATGTTTCGGGGATGGCGCCACAATTGATATCGACGAATGGTTGGCTCTCAGAACTGCTCAGATCATGAATCAAACGTGCGACCACTTCCTTGCCGGTGCCGCTCTCGCCCGTAACCAGAGTTGTGATCGACGAACTCTGTGCGATCTTCTCCGCCATCGCCACGACTTTCTTTATTGCCGAAGATTGTCCGATTACAGTCTGTTCCATTGTCATTTTTCTTATTCGATCTTCAAATCAAGGCCATTTCTAATATCGGCCTATGGGCAAACCAGCTTGAGTATGGCCGACGGATATCCATGCTCAATTCAGCGGTCCGGACTGAACGCTTGCTGCAGACCGTCGCTGACCAGATTGAAACTGACCACCGACCAAACAATAAAAGCACCCGGGAAAGTCGATATCCACCAGGCACGCAGCAACACGCCCCGTCCATCATTTATGATGCTGCCCCAACTGGCAGTAGGCGGTTGCACACCGACGCCAAGAAAACTCAGAGCGGATTCCAGCAGAACAACCTCTGCAACTTTCAACGTCGCTGCAACAAACAAAGGCGTCAGGCAATTGGGAACGATGTGTCTGGACAGAATTCTGACATGACTGAATCCCAAACACTTTGCTGCCAGAATGAAATCACGTTCTTTCAATGAGAGCACTTCGGTGCGGACAATGCGGGCGGCTTCCATCCAGCCCGTTAGGCCCAGGATGGGGATGAGATACCAATGGTTCAGATCGAACACCGCCACGATGGTCAGAATCAGAAAAATGGCAGGAAACGCGAGGAAAAAATCCAGGAAGCGCATCATGGCTGCGTCAACCCATCCGCCAAAGTAGCCCGAAACCGTGCCGTACAGCAGGCCCAGCGTCATCGCCAGTGTCACCACGCAGAATGCGATGGTCAGCGATATTTTCCCTCCCTGCAGCACCCGGCTGAACACATCCCTGCCAAATTTGTCGGTGCCAAAAGGATGGTCCATCGAAGGCTGCAAATAGCGCGACGTCAGAAGGTCGCCATGGGCGTTTGGGTCATGCCGTGCAAAGATGTCACTGCCGAAACACAGCAGAGCCAACAGGGCAATGCCCAACAACCCTGCTGCTGCCAGGGGCTTTTTTCGGAAACGACGCCCGATTGTTGGAGTATTGTGAGTATTGGAATACTGGATTGCTGGATTGCTGGATTGCTGGATTGTCGGATTCCTCCCCATCTTTCATCATCCATCCTCCATCTTCAAACTTTGAGTCAAATTTCCACCTCACCCTCTGATGCGCGGATCGACCGCTTTACTGACCAAATCAGAAATCAAATTTCCAATAACCACCGCCAGTGCCGCGATGAAATTGCCAGCCAGGATCATAGGAAAGTCGTGAGCGAAAATGGCATTAACGGTTATCCTGCCAAAACCCGGCCACGCGAATATGTACTCGGTGATGACGGCGCCGCCCAGCAGAAATGGCAAATAAAAGCCAAACAGCGAGGCGAGCGGCAGCACAGCATTTTTCAGTGCATACTTAAACAGAACTTTCCTTGCCGGGATACCAAATGCATACGCCGTGCGAATATAGTCTTGCTGCAATACCTCAGATAAACTGCCACGGATGAATCGAGCCGTGTGTGCGACAAAAGGTGCAGCCAACACCCCGGCCGGCAGGATCAAATGACGCAAACGGTCGGTCAATTGCGCCCAGGCGCCATCGGCTATTTGCAATGATTGCATCTGGCTGGAAGGCAGCCAACCCAGCTTCAGTGAAAAAACCAGCACAGCCATGAGCGCTAACCAGAAGCCGGGCATCGAGTACAAAAAGAGCAGAAAAGAGCTGATGGAAAAGTCGAGCTTCGTGTTGTGTTTTATGGCGGTTAGCACGCCAAGAAGCGTACCGAGCACCAGTTGTATCAAAAAAGCGGCCACAGTAAGTTGCAGCGTGTTCGGGATGGCCTCAGCGAGGATTTCCGCAACCGGCCGTTGTTGCGAAAATGAGATCCCGAAGTTCCCTGAACAGACCTGCTGAATCCACAGCACATATTGCCGCCAGATTGGCTGGTCAAGCCCCATCTGGCTTCTCAGACTGGCCATGGTCTGCGGGTCGATGTCGGGCCGGATGTAGAGTGAGGATGGGTCGCCCGGCGCCATGTGAATCAGCGCGAAGCTCAGACTAAGAACGCCAAAGACGATGAAGAGCGAAATGCCAATACGTTTTGCCAAATACGTAATCATCTAATCTCCCGCCACAAATTTACTATCCCGGTCTTCTGCCACCTGGTCCTCACGCACAATGCGGCACGTCACTCCCGGCTCATCTATAACCGTAACGTTTTCGCCCCCCACTTTGAAATTACGAAGAGCCGACTCCAGCAACAAACGTGTGTAGGGGTGCGACGGCGCTCGGAAGAGTGATTCTGTCGGCGCGACCTCCACCAGCCTGCCGTGCTGCATCACTGCGATTCTGTCGGCGATCCTGCCGACGGCTGCCAGGTCATGGGAAATCAACAACACGGTTAACCCCAGCCGTTGCCGGAGGTCTTGCAGCAAATCGAGAATTTGCCGCTTTATGGCTGCATCCAGACTCGACGTCGGCTCGTCGGCCACGACAAAAACAGGTTCGGCCGCGAGCGAACGGGCGATGGCCACACGCTGCCGCTGGCCGCCACTTAGCTCATGCGGCAAACGGCCGGCAAACGACTCGTTCAGACCAACCAGCACAAGCAGCTCATTCACCCGATGAGGTAGCTCCCCGTTGGAGCAGCGGCGATGAACTTTCATAACCTCGGCAAGACAGTCTGCGACGCTCTGGCGTGGATTAAGGGCCTGCGCCGGATTCTGAAATATCATCTGAAATTTCTGCCGCAAGGGGCGAAACTCCTTCTCCGACAATCGACACAGGTCCCTGCCGTCGTAAACGATACTGCCTGCATCCGCACGCAGAAGCCTCACAAGACACTTGCCCAAAGTGCTTTTGCCGCTGCCGGTTTCGCCAACCAGCGCAAGACATTCGCCGGCACGAATTTCCAGCGAAACTTCCTCTACAACCGTTCGCGAACATCCTCCTCCGAATATGCTGTGCCGGGCCGCGAATCGCTTGGTCAGGTTTTCTACTCTTAGCAAGGCCATCTTGAATGTTAAGCGTCTGTTTCGTGTGGGAACATGGTTGAAATATGCAGAACCGAATCCACCAACTCCCGCGTGTGCGGATGTTCTGGTGATGCCATGATGCGCGCGGCTGCACCGCTTTCAACCACCCGTCCCGACTGCAGGACCGCAACAAAATCGGCCAGCGAACCAACCAGGCTCAAATCATGGCTTATCAGCAAAAGCGCGAACTTTTTGGCACGCTGCAAATCAAGAATCAGCTTGAGGATTTTCCCTTGTGTGGTCACATCCAATGCGGTAGTAGGTTCATCGGCAATAATGAGCCGGGGATTGCAACTCAGGGCCATGGCGATCATGACACGTTGCGCCATGCCACCGCTCAGCTCGTGCGGATAAGAATTGTATATGGAATCCCGGTCCGCAAACCCCATCTGCCGCAAGAGATAAAACGTCCGCGCCTTTGCTGCCCGGGTTGGCAATTTCATGTGCGTCTTGATAACATCCACAATCTGACCCCCGACACGAAAGACCGGATTTAACGCTGCGCCCGGATCCTGAAAAATCATCGCGATGTCGCAGCCACGCAAATCTGCTAAATTGCCCGCGCTGACACCTGAGATCTGTCGGCCAGCAAACCGGATTTCACCGCCTGTGCGCTCTAACGGTTTAGGAAGCAGATCCAGCAGAGCCAGAGCAGTCATGCTCTTGCCGGAACCGGAGGCGCCGATGAGTGCCAGTGTCTCACCTGCACGGAGTTCAAACGAAATGTTGTGGAGAATAGGGATGGATTTGCCAGGCCGCTGCAGGGCAACCGAAAGGTCATTTACGCACAGCAAAGGGCGTGACGTTCGAATATCTGCAGCGTCCATTCTTCTCAGGCACCACTAATTGGATTGCAGGTGCCATTTTTCCAGATCATAAAGCGCGCTCAGCGGCAACGGCGTCACGTTCTTGAATTTCTGATTGACCGCCACGACTCTGACTTTCCAGAATAAAAAGGTGTACGGTTGGTCGTCGTATATCAGTTCTTGCGTTCTTCTCCAGATACCGGCTGCCGTTTCCCGGTGCAGCTCTTCGCGGCCAGTCTCGATCAGCTTGTCCACTTCGGGATTGGCATAGCTGACAAAGTTAAAAAGCCCGGTTGAAGCGGAGTGAAAAATGGGTGTCGGGTCGACGTTGAATGATGTGCTCCATCCGCCCATGTACGCCTCAAAGTCCCCGGCGCGCAGAGCATCCATCAGCGAACTCCACTCGATGGTTGCAATCTCCACTTTAATGCCGATCCTGCGAAGTTGATCCTGCACGATGATGGCGATATCGGAGCGAAGCTGATTGCCGGCATTGGTTTTAATGGTAAACGCGAAGTTCTTTCCGTCCTTGTCCAGCCAACCGTCCCCGTCATGGTCGAACCAGCCCTGCTGCTTGAGCATTTCTTTCGCTCTTGCTGAGTTGAACGGGAACTTCTCGTTCTGTTCGGCGTGCAGCCACTTCAGCATGGGTGGCAAGGGCCCGCGGCAAGGCTTGCCAAATCCGTATAGAAAAGCGTCGATGATTCCCTGCCGGTCGATGGCCATGGTCAGCGCCTGCCGGACCCGTTTGTCTGCGAACAGGGGATTGGCGTTGTTGTAACCGATGTAGTAGTAAACGCGGCCTGACACAGGATAGATTGTGAGATCGGGATTCGTTTGGCGCAACCCGCTCACCTCAGCGGGCGGAACGCCGATCATCATGTCCACTTCGCCGGTTTGCAACTGCAACGAGAGATTAGTGTTATCGGGTACGATCTTGAAGATCACACGATCCAGAAATGGCCGGCCACCAAAGTAGCGCGGGTTGGGTGCCAATTCGATATATTGCTGGCTGACCCATTTCTTGAGCACGAACGGGCCGGATGAAAGCGGATTTCGGCCGAAGCCGTCGCCCCGCAGCGTCTTTCTATCGATATTCTGCAGAATATGTTTCGGCAAGATCTCTCCGGCCGTATCAAACATTTGGTCCGGATAGGCCACGGTAAATTCGAAGCGAACCGTGTATTTATCTTCGGCAACCACGCGCTTAATATATTCCGCCGCACCTTGCCGCGGACTTGCCACCGTGGTGTCCATGAGCACATCCCAGGTGAACGTCACGTCCTCCGCCGTAATCGGGACCCCGTCGGCCCAGACAGCGTCTTTGCGCAAATGATAGGTCAGGGTCAAATAATCGGCAGAGCTCTCCCACGACTCCGCCAGCTCCGGAGCGAATTCGGAATTTTCATTCAGATCAGCCAGCCCCAGGAGCATCAGGTGGGCAATCTCTTGCGAGAAGGCCGATTCGCTGAAAAGCGGATTGAACGTATCGACGCCGGGGATTCCGATAATGAGCGTGCCACCGTAGTTCGCATGTGTGTCTCTGGAATGCTCACCAGCAAGTCCTGAATCGGGCCACGTTATCAGATAAACACAAACACTCAGTCCGAGAACAAAAGAAAGCAGTCGTTTTTTCATTATTTTTATAAAATTCACTTTAGTGGTCAAAATGCGGGGACTAACTTTGTCCGCCGTTTTCAAATCTGAGAATGGTTTGCCCCAGCTTTAGGACGCTGCCATGAAGCAAGCGTGAAGGTTCCGTTATTCTGTCGCCGTTCAAGTAGACGCTGTTCTTGCTGGAGCGATCTTCGATCCAGTACTGATCTTGCTTAAACACGATGGCTGCGTGCTTGTTCGAAATGTGCTCATCTCCCAAAATGATTGTGTTGCCACAATCATGGCCGATGGTATTTCGCCCCTTTCGAAGCAGGAAAATAGCGCCCCGCGGCTCGCCAAACAGGACCGAAAGGCGGGGTCGGATCTCATTATCAACCACCAGCTTGGAACCACATTGCGTGCAAAAATAATTTTTGCTGGAATTTTCGTGATTACAGGATGAGCAAATCTTCTGGTCCATGGTTCTCCTTCACCGGCAGTCAGGGTTCATCTTAATTCACCGAGCGCTACCTGCGCTCTTTGCAGCATATCGATTACCTGAAGATTATCCGGGTGCTCCTTCAGCAACTTTTGAAAAACCTCGACAGACTCGGCGTATTTTTCCTCTTTAAAATAGAGAATCGCGAGATCAAATTGTATGTCGCTGAGCTTCATCGCGGGTTTGGTCACAAAATTACTCATATTTTGCACAGTGACATTGCAGCCGCAGAAGCCACAGAATCGGTCTTCCGGTTTGTGTGTTTTACCGCATCTTGGGCACATATTCATCGTCATCTCACCTGTTCAGTATTCCGGCCTTTTTCGGGGTAACTATTCAGCTTTTAGCTGTTGGCTTTGAGCTTCCGGATAAGGTTATTTGTCAACTTTTGTTCTTTGTTTAACTGATCCAAAATCACTTTTATACCTTCGTCTGAGATGATAGATGGTTCTTCGATGATGCTCAATTGAGTTTCCAACTCAAACGATGAACCCAAAGCTATTTTCAGGAACCGTTTGAAACCAATTTATGACAATGGCCAACAGCTATATGCCAATAGCTGAATAGTTACCTTTCGCGTCAACTATGCTGTACACCGGTCACAGAATTACGCGTGTTCACCTTTTTCTGCTCCACGATGTGGACGACTTCACTATCTGCGCTACCGTTTCCTGCGAGGTCGCTGATCGTCCGTCTGACTTCTTCCGCTTTTGAGGTCAGCTTCAAATGCCGGTAGGCAT
>SMXE01000182.1 GCA_004357015.1 Caldithrix sp. | reverse complement strand
TTTTCACGGATCATGCGGAGCGCTTCGCGCAGCCCCATGAACAATGTAATGCCCGGCGTCCAGGCTGTCGTTCCTTTGTCCTGCGCTGCCTTTTCGGCTTTCAAGTCGAAATAGAATTTCGGCAAATCAGAAGTTTCCACCCGCTGCCACGCGCGTTCGCTAAACGCTGCAACCGCCAGGCCAGGCGGAATCATCAAACCTTTTTGCGAGCCGGTGACGGCGACGTCGATGCCCCACTCATCCATTTTGAACGGCAGCACCCCGGCAGATGTGATGGAGTCCACAACCAGAATCGCGTTAGAATGCTGGTGCACGACTTCTGCAACACGTTTGATGTCGGCAGCCGCGCCCGTCGACGTCTCGCTGTGAGTGATAAAAACGGCTTTGACGTCGGGATTCTTCAGCAGAAAAGCCTCGATGTTGTTCGGGTCAACCGTATCGCCCCAAGGCGCATCGAGCGCGTGCGTATCGGCGCCGTACATCCGGCAAAGTTCTCCCCAACGTTGGCCGAATTTTCCGCACGCAACCGTCAGCACTTTGTCATTCCGGCACAGGAGATTTACGACGCAGGCTTCCATCGCCCCCGTACCCGAGGAGGTAAGCGTAATCACCTCGCCCTGCGTCTGAAAAAAGTACTTCAGATCTTCTTTCACCTCGCGAAAAATTTGCCTGAACTCCTGCCCGCGGTGGTGCATCAGCGGATGGGACATGGCCACCTGCACGCGTTCGGGCACCTGCGTCGGCCCGGGCGTAAAAAGTCTTGCACGCATTTGCTACTCCAGCAACGATAAAATGTGAGTCATGAGTTCCTTCTTGCCCGCGCCTTTTGTTGCAGAAAACGGGATGACTTGAGCCGTAGTGTACTCACTGAGTTTCCGGTTGAGTTTTCTGATTTGGGTTGCGAGCACAGACTTCGAGAGTTTGTCCGCTTTGGTGGCCACCAGCAACACAGGCACTGCAAGGCTTTTGAGCCAGTCCAGCAATTGTAAATCGAGCTGAGTGGCGCCGATGCGGCTGTCGATGATTGAAACAACACCTTTCAGATTCTCACTCGTTTGCAGGAAACCTTCGATCAGGTTCCGCCACTGCTGCCTTTCTGCCTTCGAGACTTTTGCAAAGCCATAGCCGGGCAAATCAACAAAATAGAATCGGCCATTTATCTTGAAATAGTTGAGATAGCGGGTTTTCCCGGGTGTGGAACTCGTCTTTGCCATCTTTTTGCGATTGAGCAGACAATTGATAAGGCTCGACTTGCCGACGTTGGACCTGCCGGCAAACGCAACTTCATTCAGTTTTTCTTTTGGAACCTGATCGATGCTTGCCACACTTTTGACAAACTCCACGGAATTAATTTTCATTTTCGGTATCTTTTCTCACGCACAACGTAGAGGAAGGCAGATCAGCAAAAAATCCGTATTGATCCGTGGTAATGAGAGAGTGGAACAGAAACGACGCCGGCTTAAACCAGCGCCTCTCTTAAGACTTCATCCATCGAGCCTACGGTGACGATGGTCAGTCCCTTCGTCACTCGCTCATTGATCTCCGAAAGCTCCCTCTCATTTTCCGCCGGAATAAGCACTTTCCTGACGCCGGCCCGCTTGGCAGCGAGCAGTTTTTCGTTCAACCCGCCAATAGCCAGGACGTGGCCGCGCAGTGTGATTTCGCCGGTCATCGCGAGATTCTTGCGCACCCGCCGGCCAGACAGCGCCGAGATAAGAGCCACGGCCATGGTGATGCCGGCCGAGGGGCCATCCTTGGGCGTCGCGCCGTCAGGGACGTGAACGTGGATGTCCGTATCTTTCCAAAATTCTCCCTGCAAACCCAGCTTGCGCGCGTTGCTTCTGGCATAAGAAAGCGCGGCCCTGCCAGACTCCTGCATCACATCACCGAGCTTTCCGGTCATGGACAACTCGCCCTTGCCCGCCATCAGGTTAACCTCAATTTGCAAAACATCGCCGCCATACTGCGTCCAGGCCAGGCCAACTGCGGCGCCCAGGGTGTTGCCGCGCTCAACCTCACGCTCGGGGAATTTCGGCACGCCCAAAAAATCTTGCAGATTTTCTTTGGTGATAACAACGACCGACTCGCCTTTTTCAACCTGCCGTTTGGCGACTTTGCGGCAGATTGATGACAACTCACGTTCAAGATTGCGCACGCCGGCCTCCCGGGTGTACTCCCGCACAATGAGCACCAGGGCCGACTTCCGAATACGCAGGTTCTTCCTTTTTAACCCATGTCCCTTTAAAAGCTTCGGAATCAGAAACCCGATTGCGATCTCAACTTTATCATATTCCAGATAGCCCTGAAGATCGATGACTTCCATGCGGTCGCGCAACGGTTCCGGAATTTGGCTCTCGACATTGGCCGTGGTAATAAACATCACTTTTGAGAGGTCGTAATCAACTTCCAGGTAGTGATCGTTGAAGGCATGATTCTGTTCCGGATCCAGTACCTCCAGCAGCGCCGAAGACGGATCGCCGCGGAAGTCCATGCTCATCTTGTCCACTTCATCCAGCAAGAAAATGGGGTTCACGGTCTTGGCTTTCTTCATACTCTGAACGATCTTGCCGGGCATTGAACCGATGTAAGTTCTGCGGTGGCCCCGAATTTCCGCTTCATCGCGGACGCCGCCCAAGGACACCCGGATGAAATTGCGGCCCATGGCGCGTGCCACAGACCGTCCGAGGGACGTCTTCCCCACTCCCGGCGGGCCCACGAAACAGAGAATGGGTCCTTTGATGTGCCGGGACAGTTTCATCACCGCCAGGTGCTCCAGAATGCGCTCTTTCGGCTTTTCCAGGCCGTAATGATCCTTATCCAAAATGTCAGCGGCGGCGGTGATGTCCAGGTTATCTTTGGTTTTCTTTTTCCAGGGCACAGCCAGCAACCACTCCACGTAATTCCGGATGACAGTGGCTTCCGGTGAAAACGGCGACGTTTGACGCAGTTTTTCCAGCTCTTCGAATGCCCGTTCTTCGGCCTCCGCACTCATCTTCGCCTTCTTGATCTGCTCGCCCAGGTAAGTAAACTCACCGTTGGATTCACCCTCCTCATCAAGCTCATCCTGAATGGCGCGTATCTGCTCTTGCAGGTACATATTCTTCTGCGAACGATTGATGCGCCCGCGCACTTTCTCTTCAAGATCCTGTTCGATACTCAGAATCTCAATCTCGGCCTCCAGTATGTCCAGCAAATCGAGAAGCTGCCGCTCGACAGACCGTGTTTCGAGCAGTTCTTGCTTGACTTCAATGTCGGACTGAATGTGTGCGGTGACCAGATCCGCGAACCGTTGAGGGTGGTGAACCTTTTCGATGGTCAGGATGACCTCGTCAGGCAAATTGCGCTGCAGCCGCACGTACTCCTTAAACAAATTGGCCACACGCCGGACCTTGGCCTTAATGTCCGGCGTCGCTTTGTCCGACTCATGCACCACGTCAATTTGCGCCTGAAAGTGACCATTCGCCGAAAGATGGCGTTTGATCACACCCCGCACAACGCCCTCGACGAGCACTTTCATCAAGCCGTTTGGCAGCTTGAGTACCTGCAGAACTCTGGCGACGACACCAACTTTGTAGAGGTCATCTTTACCAGGCTCCTCAATAGTCAGGTCCTTCTGGGCGACGAGAAAAATCAGCTTGTCGAGCAGCATTGATTGCTCGATGGCCTTCAACGAAGATTCACGGCCAATTAGGAGCGGATAGATCATGTAAGGAAAGATCACGACGTCTTTTAATGGCAGAATCGGGAGACGCGTGTTGATTTCGATGACTTTGTCATCTCGGATGACTTTGTACATACTTTTTTTGAACTCGCTTTAAACGAAAAAATCTCCCCGACGGCGTCATGCCAGGGAAGATTTTGAATCTCATTTCCCTTCTTGAAGCGTACGCTCAGGCGCTCTTTTTAACCTTTTTAAAGGTGAAGACGGGCTGACTCTTTTTCAAAACATAATCTTTTGTAATGACGCAATGCTCAATGTCCTGCCGTGATGGAATATCGTACATTAATTCCAGCATCACTTCTTCTAAAATGGACCGCAGCCCCCGCGCGCCTGTCTTCCTGGCTTTCGCCAGCCGGACGATCTCTTGTAATGCATTCGGCTCGAACTCAAGCTCCACGTCGTCCATCTCAAAGAGCCGTTTGTACTGTTTGGTTAGAGCATTCTTGGGCTTTAACAGGATTTCGAGAAGGGCATCTTCGCTCAGTTCAGCCAGAGCGGCAAGCACCGGCAAACGGCCGATAAGTTCGGGAATCAAACCGTACTTCAGCAAATCTTCAGGCTCAACATGCTTCATCAGATCGTTATTGTGTTTCGCGACCCGCTTATCGCTTTCGGCGCCAAACCCGATGATATTTTTTCCCAAACGGCTGCTGACAATTTCTTCCAACCCGACAAATGCGCCACCACAAATAAACAGAATGTTGCGCGTGTTGATATTGATCAGATTTTGTTCAGGATGCTTCCGGCCTCCTTTTGGAGGAACAGCCGCTTCCGTGCCTTCCAGCAACTTCAGCAAAGCCTGCTGCACGCCTTCACCGGAAACATCCCGCGTGATGGACGGGTTGCCGTCTTTACGCGTAATTTTGTCGATCTCATCAATGTAGACGATGCCGCGCTCAGCCTTTTCCACATCGTAATCAGCGGCCTGCAGCAACCGCACCAGGATGTTCTCCACATCCTCCCCGACATAGCCTGCTTCGGTCAACGTGGTGGCGTCGGCGATGGTAAACGGCACTTGCAGAAAACGGGCAAGCGTCTGCGCCAGAAGCGTCTTGCCGGTTCCGGTCTGGCCCACCAGCAAAATGTTGCTCTTTTCGATTTCAATATCATCAAAGGAGTCGAAAGACTTGATGCGTTTGTAATGGTTGTAGACCGCGACCGCGAGGTTCTTCTTCGCAAAGTCCTGGCCCACCACATAATCATCGAGTGCTTTCTTGATGTCCACGGGCAGGAATTCCTGATTCTCGAAAGACTTGCCGCGCCTCAGATAGTCTTCTTTGATGATCTCGCCGGCGCTTTTCACGCACTCATTGCAAATGTATACGTCCGGCCCGGTGACGATGCACTCCACCTGGTTTGAATTCTTGCTGCAAAACGAGCACACGTACAGGCGCTCTTTCATTTCTCTCTTAGCCAATCGTGCGCTCTCTCATTTGCTGTTCGTTTTCCTCTTTATGCGTTTTTTCATCAGGCCCTTCCGGTCGATGACGTCGTCGATGATGCCGTACTCTTTGGCCTCCGCCGCAGACATGAAAAAGTTACGGTCCGTGTCCTGAGCGATCTTTTCAACGGCCTGGCCCGTGTGTAAAGAGAGAATCTCGTTAAGCCGTTCGCGCGTGTACAAAATTTCTCGCGACTGGATCTCGATGTCCGATGCCTGACCCTGCGCGCCGCCCAGCGGCTGGTGGATCATCACGCGTGCGTGTGGCAAGGCATAGCGCTTGCCCGGCGCACCGGCCGCGAGCAGAACCGCGCCCATGCTGGAAGCCTGGCCCATGCAAAATGTGACCACATCCGGCTTCACATGCTGTATCGTGTCGTAAATTGCCAAGCCTGCGGTGACGTAACCACCCGGCGAATTGATGTACAACGAAATATCCTTGTCCGGATCCTCGGCCTCCAGAAACAGCATCTGGGCAATCGACAAGCTCGCCACGTAGTCGTCAATGGCAGCGCCGACGAAAATAATCCGTTCTTTCAGCAGACGGGAAAAAATATCGTACGCGCGTTCGCCGCGCCCCGTCTGTTCTACAACCATTGGTACTAATCCCATTTGAGCAACTCTTTCCTTAAGTTAAATTTTAAGTAGTTCAAACATAGTTACGATGGCAATGCAATTTTCTTTTTCGCCGTTTCCAGATCCTTCCTGGTTACCTTCTTGTCCTTTATTTTGGCATTTTCCTCCAGAAAGTCAAGGATCTTTTCTTCAAGAACGTCCTCTTCGAACCGGCGCCTGGCGTTTTTGTCTTTCAGTGACCCCCGGAGTTCCTTCTCCTCAACACTCCGCTCCTGCGCAATTCTTGCGATGACCCTGTCTTCATCTTCTTTGGTCACTGAAATGTCCTTAAGCTCCTGAAGTTTGTCTTGGGCCAGCTCCCACTTGATGGTCCAAACCGCAGTCGGCCGGTACTCAGTTCGTAGCGCGTCCTCATCTGCTGCCTTGCCGTCTCTCTTGGCGCCCGCAACGATCATGTCCAGATAATTGGTGATCATCGATTCCGGCAAGTCAAACGCATTCTTCTTTAACAGCTCATCGATCAGACGCTGCCGCAGTCGGCTGCGGGCGTTGGCTTCCGACTGTTTGAGAAGTTTTTTTCGAATATCCACTTTGAGCGCTTCAAGCGTCTCAAACTCGCCGCCGTCCTTAGCTAAGTCATCGTCCAGTGCTGGCAATTGCTTCGATTTTATTTCTTTAACATTTACTTCGTAGCGCGTCCTTTCCTTGTGCCCCTCTGCTGCCACAACCTCGATCTCAACGTGACGTTTTTCGCCAGCCTTCGCCCCGAGTAGTTGCCGTCCCAGGTCGTTGTCCGCTTCTGTATCTACCAGTTGGATGACTCGTTCTTCATATTTACGTCCGATGATCGGCAACCCGGTGACATCGAGCTCCTGAAAATCGACCACCAAAAAATGATTTTTCTGCGCCTCGCCCTCCACCGGCTCCATCACTGCCATGCGCTCCCGGACATCCGCCAGAGCGTCTTCAACATCCTGATCGTCGACCTGGTAGGTCTCGCGCTCCACTGAAAGGCCGGTGTAGTTCTTCAATTCGATCTCCGGCACCACCTCAACCACCGCTTTGAAGTGTAACCCATCCTCGGGATCGTATTTGACATCCTCCAGTTGTGCCGGCGCCACCGGCCTCAAATTTTCCTTATTCTTTACTTCCTCAAAAACGCTCTGAACCACATGGTCGATGGCCTCGGATTTGATGACGTCGCCGTACAGTTTCTGGATAAGACTCATCGGGACTTTCCCCTTGCGAAAGCCCTGCAACTTGACGTTCCTGCGGTACTTCTCAAACGCATTATTGAAGTGCGGCGCCAACTCACTTTCGGGCACGGCAACTTCAACTACACGCTCAAAATTTCCTTTTTTCGTTACTTTAGCGTCCAAGTCTATCTTTGATTTTAAGTCCGTTGATTCCTCAAAAAAAAGTGCGAGAGGAGGGACTCGAACCCACACGAGCAAAGCTCACTAGATCCTAAATCTAGCGCGTCTGCCAATTCCGCCACTCTCGCAGAAGCACGCAATATAAATATTCTTGCCAAAAAAGTCAACATCTTATTTCTTTATGACCATTGCGAGAAAAGACGAATTCACCTCTTGTAACAAAATGTTTTTTATGACTGTTACATAGAAAGTGCAATGTGGCTATACCCAGCAAATGACGGCCGGCGCCGGAACCATAGCCCATGCACATAAATGCGATAATTGGGGGAGTTAAAGTGGAGAAAAGGACTGCTTCACGAATCGATCAAAGCGGCGGGAGGCTTCATGTTCATCACTTCAAATGGCATCGTGTTTTCTTCCGCAGGCAGCACCGGCAATTCTACGGTAAAGGTTGCCCCCTTACCGGGCTCGCTCTCAACATACATTTTGCCCTGATGACTCTGAACAATGCCAAAACACATGCTCAAGCCCAATCCGGTGCCTGCGCCAACTTCTTTGGTGGTAAAGAACGGCTCAAAAATCCGGTTTTTGTGTTCGGCAGAAATCCCGATGCCATTATCCGACACGATTATTTGTACCATTTTGCCTGAGGACGTCGTACGAATGTGCATCTGGCGATGCGTTCGGGGCTTTTTCTGCAATGCATCGTGCGCATTCTTGATGAGGTGTAGCAACACTTGCTGAAGCTGATGGTAGTCTCCAAAAACGCCCGGCAGCGAGGGATGCAACTCGCGCGTCACATCAATGCCATCTACCCGCAATTGATATGTCTGCAAGTCAAGAACCCCCTTAAGCACCTCATTAATGTCGATGAGCTGCCGGGTGGAGTTCTGTTTACGAGCAAACGTCAACAGATTCTGAACGATGTTTTGGCAGCGTCGCGCTTCCTTCAGGATGACATTAACATCGCTGCGAACATTTGGCGCCAGTGACTCTTCCAGCAAAAGCTGGCCGTACCCCAGAATGCCCGCCAGTGGATTGTTCAATTCGTGCGCTGCTCCTGCAATCATCTGGCCCAGCGCAGAAAGCTTTTCCGATTGAATCAGTTGCTCTTGAAGCTGCGCGATGGCCGATGTGTCCTTGATGACCATCAGAAACTCTTCGCGCCCTTTCAGCCGGGACTGCGAGATCAGGCATGGCATTCCCGTGCCGCCCGGACCGAGCATCTCAGTCTCGTAGATCGAAGCACAACCTCGTTTCAACTCCTCAAATTTCCGCTTGAACAAATCGTGCCTGTTGTCGGGCACGAAGTCGAGAACATTTTTCCCAAGAAAGTCGTCTGCGCCACTGTGAATCTTGGCAAACCGCTCGTTGAAGAATCTGATCCGACCATCGCTGTCCACTGTAATGATCAAATCCAGAGAGCTATTGAATACATTTTCAAGATTGTTTTTAAGCTCATCCGTTTGAGAATACAGATTAGCGTTTTGGATGGAAATTGCGATCTGGCTCGAAATCGAGGACAGAAGTTTGAGACGCCGCTCGGAAAAATAGTCGATGTCTTTGCTGGCAGCCAGTAAGGCGCCGAGCACCTTGGTCTTGTGCACCAATGGGAAGGCGACCAACGACCGCATACCTTCCGTTGCCAGGTCGTCAAGTGAAGTTGCCGACAAGTCGTCTGTAAAGAACTGCTTGTGGCGGGTAAGCGCCGAGAAAATATCCTCGAAATCATGCGAAGTCAATTTTCTGAATCGCGAAATTTCTGCAAGTGTTCCAGTGCCAGCGGCGAGCAAAAAATCCGGTTCATGGCTTTTCTTTAGATAGATTGTAACCGCCTCCAGATCCAAGTGTTTTGCAATCTTACCCACGGCACCAACAAGGATTTCCTCCAGGATGAGAGATTCGTTTAACACAGTGGAAACGGAACTGAGCGCCTGCAATTCTCGGTTTCGCAAGAGAATCTCTTCTTCCATCCGCTTCTTCTCGCGATATATTTGGAATTTCTCAAAGACACGCTTGACAACGTTGGGTAAAATGCCCGGATAGTCGCCTGACTTGACAATATAATCAAATGCGCCTGCCTTCATCGACTCGACTGCAATCTTTTCATGGCCGTGCCCAGTAACCAGAACGATGGCAGCTTCGGTCAACTTTTGTTTTTTCAGTCTCCTGAGGATGGCCAACCCGTCCTCATTCGGCAAGTCATAATCCAAAAGAATTATATCAAAGATCTGGGTCTTCAGAATCGCCCGGCACTTCGCTGATGAGTTGACAAGGTTAATGTGCTCAAAACCGGCCCTTTGCAAGCAGATTCTTGCCAGAATGGCGTGGTCGGAGTTGTCTTCAACGATCAGGATTTTGGCTTCCGAAGGATTCATATAAGGCTCAAGCAGATAAGAACTGATAGATTTTCAAAACTATGACACGCATAAACACCGCAATATAATGAGAGACATTCCTAAGAAGCAAGCGCTTTAACTGATCTTAAAATCTCTTAACAGTAATGAATTCTTGAGGCGGGGCTAGTCCAAATGCATCACTCGTTCCCGATCGCCGTAACGAATCTTGATCGGGAGCGTGATGTCAAAGGAGTGCGCGAGCAGCATGACAGCCTTCCGAATTTCATTGCCGTGCAGGCTTCCGCCAAACTCATGGCGCTCGTCAAGAAGAACAATGTCACAAGAATCCTGATCGCAGGTTGGCCGCCATTTTCGGCCATCTTGTTCAAATTCAAGAAGGGCAAGATCGAAATATGCCGTCTCCTGTGGCAGCGTTGAAACCGAGAGCAGAAGCGGTACGTGCTTCGTGCCCAGCAATTCCTGCACGATGCTTGCCAAGCCGCGATCGTATGACACAAGCAAAACGAGCGATGCAGAGGAATTGGAGTTAATAAAAAGAGAATAAGTGTGATTCCTGAAGTGATCCTGACAATCTGAAAGCTGTGAGGTCAGTGCTTTTTTGATTGAGGATAATTGTCCCGAAAAATGAACCGGGACTTTCCCATAAGTCCCTTTGTGAGAAAATCCCAGCATCAGAAGAGTCAATATCAGCATTCCCTTTCCAAATCGACTCGACTCACTTAGCATGAAAATTACCTCCATGTAAGATTCACTTGCTTGTCTCTTTACTAAAGCAATGTCCGTGCCACAAAACGGACGTTTATTTCAAGTTATTGTTTTAAATAAAACTTAGAGCTGTTTCATGGGTTGTGTATGGTACAGCAATGCTGTCTGATTTCCGTACAATGTATATACATGAAACACCAATGTCTTTGTAATTACACATGCCACAAGAAAAAAATGCCTTTTTTGATTTTCTTTAAGAGAAAGTGCCTGAAACTGTTGTCTATACTATTGAACTCAGATTGGAAAAGGATCTTCTAATCTGAATCCTCGCTTGCAATGTGTGAATGTGTGGTCGTGAGGTGAGACGATCCGGTATACACCTCTTTTGAGTGTGAGGCCCGACCGGATTTAAGAGCCGTTCAGCGTTGAGGGAGACGGCGTTGAACGGCTATTTTTTGCCGTGTTTGTGGCAAAAAAGAAAATCCCTAACAGGGTATTCTTTCAATCATTTTGATCAGAGAGTTCGTCAGCGCTCGGTAAGACTTTTGTGGCGGTACCACGATTACGATAACCACTTCCTGGTTGAAAGCGCGAAAAAATCTGAAAACGATTTTTCTGCAGTTGAATCCTTCCACTATCATCTCCTTGACATTCGAAATCTGGCCCATGACATCGGCCATCTCCCTTACTTGACGCAGCAAAAGAGAGAGCTCTGCCAGCCGATCTTTGTCAACGATATCCTCATCATAGTATTCAGCCAAAGGCAGGCCTTCGTCGGAAAAAAGGTGAACCATCTCGTAGTGACCACTTACCGTGATCTCCTTCATGCGCTCTTCAATCAGAGACTGCGGAGAGTTTTGAATTGCAACAGTGTCATTCATCTAAATGCTCGAAGTTAGTCGACCAAAACAGTCATTTTCGAAACAACCTCATTGATAATAGCTTTGAGCGTATTGATAACAGCCCCGCCTTTGGTGGCGACGGCCTCGTGATACTGAGTGCCAAAAAAATTGAGTTTTTTCTGCATGGCTGCAATGGATTCGATATGCGGCAGATCGCGCTTGTTGTACTGAATCACCCATGGAAGCTGTTGCAAGGAAGAACCCATTTCGATTAGGTTCTTCTCCAGATCCAGCAAAGAGTCGAGATTTTCTCCCATACGGCGTTGTTGCGAATCCGCCACGAAAACGACGCCATCTACGCCCCGAAGAATGATCTTACGGCTAAACTGGTAATAGGCCTGACCCGGAACTGTGTATAGATTGAACCGCGGCTTCTTACCCTTGATGCGGCCCAACTCAAGCTGCAGGAAATCAAAGTAAAGGGTTCGCTCCTCCCGGGTGTTGAGTGTGACGAGGTCACTCCGCATCGTCGGGTCTAATTTAGTGTAGATATATTCGAGGTTGGAGGTTTTACCGCTGAGACCGGGGCCGTAATAGACTATCTTAAAATTGATCTCTTGCAGAGCGTGGTTGACAAACATCAGCCGGCGCGATCATAACTTTAAAGAACGATCCAACTCTTCGCTGAGCAAAGTCTTGAACTCGAGGTCCAGAAACTGGCTAGATTTCTGCTCGTCCTCTTTTGCAGATGCCAATAGTTCGCTGAGCGACCCAATTGCCTTCTTCGTGAAAATTCTAATCATTCCCAGCGCAATACTGGCATCAAAAATGACCAGCAAAATAAAATTGAAACCAACATCCGAAATATAGATATTTGTGTCATGGCCTTCCAGAAAAACATACTTGAAGCCCGAGCCTTCGCCAAACATAGAAGCCATCTTTGCTGTTGCGGAAAAATTATTGGCTGCAAGGGCCGAAATGGCCTGTAAGTCCATGCCTTTCGTGTCGCCAACATGCGTTACAGGATAGCCATTGGACTCGCAGAACACGACCGTTTTGGCGCCCGTGTTCGCTGTCAATTCTCTGAGAATCTTGGCAACGCCATTGTAGATATCTTCGGAGAGTATCAGTTTTTGAACATTGTCGGCTTGCGCTAATTTCATGTCTTGCCTCCGGAAAAGTTCATCGTGAACAATCTTAAAAACAGCACCGGCAGTATCTCATTGACCAAGCTCAAGCCGTTCCGCCAGGAAATCCGGCAACGACGTTTCCTTGATCTTCTGTTGTGTTTTTGCCACGTCATACTCCACACGGCATAACTCGTATTCGTTCTTCCTAACGTCGTAGATCCCAAAAGAAGCCAGCGGGTTTAGGTCACGCGGCTGCCCGACGCTGCCCACATTTATTATGTATCTTACACCCGTTTTGATCTTCAGCGGATTTTCTTTCACGACACGGCAATCCTCCTCTTCGCTCAAAGAGACAATCATGGGTACGTGCGAATGTCCGATAAAGCACACGCGGCTTCTGAATTCGGGAAAATTTTTAACGGCATCGCCGATGGTAATAATGTAGTTCCAATCAGCCGGGCGGAACGGAGTTGAATGTACAATGGTAAAGCCATCGATTTCTATTTTCAACGGAAGGTCCAGCAAAAATTCGATTGAAGACTCGTTTAACTCCGCCCGCGTCCATTCGATTGCGCTTCTCGCCCACGGATTGAAGTAAGAAAGATCGATTTTGCCAAGAGGTGCATAATCGTGATTTCCGGCGAGAATAACTTCCGCCTTTTCCATGATTAATGCAACACACTCGTTCGGATTTGGTCCGTAACCGACAACATCCCCAAGGCAAAGAACGGAATCTACCTTCCTGCGCGCAATTTCACTCAAGACGCTCTCAAGCGCTTCCAGGTTACCGTGAATATCGGAAATTATTGCGTGCTTCATGCATCTCTGCTATGGTTCAGTCAAAAATAAAGAATTAATATACAATTATAATACTCCGTTTGCAAGCAATATTCTGCCTGCAAATGCGGGCCGCCTGTCCAATATCTGACTCTGGGATGCCACATATCATTTGCTTGAAGCCTCCTAATGAAGCCGGATTTCCTGCTAGAATCTTAAATGTTGATCTGAACAATTGCCAAGCCCGCAAAAGTTGATTTTGCAAGGATTATTCTCTAACTTCATGCGCCATGAAACTCAAAATACGACTTCAAAACAAGAATCGTCGCCTGCAGCTTCTGCTCGGCCTGGCGTTGCTATCGGAATTTGCCTATCTGGCGATTGCTTCGGTGGAGGATCTGCGAAACCACGTGCCGTTTTTTCTCGCTTGTTATGGGCTGGCGTTCTTGCTTTACTGGCTGGCGGCCGTGCATTTTTTCGGGCTGAGTTCCACAACCGAGGAAGGCGGAGCCAACCTTTTGCCCGCATCCGCGTTGCGCTGGCTCAAAGACTTCGCCGCGCGATTGAATGTCAACCTAAACATGGCGACACGCGAAATACTCACCATCGGAATTCTCTTCGGCGCTCTCTTTAGATTGACGTTTCTTTTCACTCAGCCAACCTTGTCAGATGACATCTACCGCTACGTCTGGGACGGCAAGGTGGCGGCCAACGGCATCAACCCTTACCAACACGAACCAGAAGCCGAGGCTCTACAACCACTGCGGGATTACGACAGTTACCCTTTTGTAAATCACAAGGAA
>SMXE01000181.1 GCA_004357015.1 Caldithrix sp. | reverse complement strand
GCATTCTTTATCGGAGAGCACATTTCTTAAGAAATCAAATTGCTTCAACCGCCGCTGGATACCGCCGGTGATATCTACAAAGTAGATGGGTTTCGGTTTCGGGGATCTTAAGGATGCTGCGATTTTTTTTCGGTAGAAATCTTTAACCGGCTCGCTACAGGTTGAAACCAGGCTGTCGGCATTCTCTCTGATTTCACGAATGAGTTCGGGAATTCTTTCGTAGATGACCTCAATTGCGAGGGCTGAACATAACATCGTGGGCACCCACTTTTGAATGACAATTCCCAAAAGACCGCTGGCGGTGACCCAAACCGACATGATCCATAACCAGGAGTGGAGCGGTCCGTTGGGCATTCTGAACCCGCTGTGCATCAAAACGAGAAGCATGAACAACGTGCCGCCATAAACATGAAATTGCACCCAGCTAAATGACTTTCCCAGGCCAAACTTAGCCGCCAGATTCATCATTCTCCGGCGGGCGCCATACAAACTCGCACCAACCATCAGGATGGCGGCGGCGGTGCCGTAGCTTAATCCCCAAACATTGCCCGAGTTCACCTCAGAAATAATTATGTTGAGAAAATATATGAAAATGCACAGAGCTGTGGCGGCTAGAAAAGCATAGAGCCATCCGGGTGACTGCACAATTTTGTCCAAGCGGTATGACCGCCGGCGCTTCCTGTTTTTCTTATTTCGAAACAACACCCGAGAAAAGTTTTCTATGCTTGTGACGCGGATTGCACAGCCGTGCGGACAATTGCTGACACAAGCCGGTTCATGACCCGAATTGTGGCACAAGTCACATTTTGTCGCCAATTCCGTCACCTTGTTGCCGGTTGGCCGCAGTTCCGCATGACCTCCGGAGACGGTTTCGGACTCAACCATGATGATGGCGCTGTAGGGACAGTTGTTGAAGCAGACTTTGCAGCCGATGCACAGTTGCGCATCGATTTCTATGACATCGCTGACCCCCGCACGTCTGATTGCGCCGGTTGGGCAACCGATCAAGCAAACGGGGTCCTGACAATGATAACATGCCCGCGTGATTAGAAAATCATTGTATTTTTCTCCTTCACGCACAAATCTCGGCAAACCGTCATGTGTGTCGGCGCAGCCTCGAACACAATCGTCGCAACGTGTGCAGGTGTCCAGATCGATGACCAGAACACTGTTTCCTTCAACAAGCCCCTTCTCCAGGGCCATGTTGATGAATTCAGATTTGCCAATATTTCTTCTGTTGAAGCCTGATTGTTTAACGCGCGCTGCCGCAGATTCCCACAATGGCCCTTGCACCTCAGGGTATTTGTCGATAACTGCTTTGAAATCTTCATGCCGAAATCTGACCAGTTCCGTGTTTTCAACCGAGACTGCGGTGTAAACCCAGGCCGTGTGTTTCAGGAGGAATTCGATATCTCCGAGTATCATGCCCTTGGAAAGATAATTGACCACAATCTCTCCATCCCCGAATCGTTGTAACAGTTTTACAAACCCGGAACGAACCAAATATATGGCATCAGCGGGTTGACCTTCCCGCGCGATGACGTCCTTTCCCTTGAATGATTTGAGATCGACTTTCTTCTTTAACCCCTCGATGAATTTGTCCGAGCATCTTTGAAAAAGAGGTGTGCTTTTGAGCTGGCTGGATAAGGAGCGTTCAATATAGATCTCGTCGAGCTTTTGCTTAAAGGTCTTGGACCTGCGCTTCATCTTTTCGAGGGCCGGCGTCCTGATTTGAACCAACACACACTCGGAGGTCGTTTGAGCAGTAACGGACTGGGGCCAGCCAATTGAAGCGCCAATTTCACCAAAGATCTCCCCTGCGCCCAGGTTCAAGGTTTCACCCCACGGCAGATCGATGTCCATTGACGTGAGGAAGGTGATCTTGTCGTTTTGCTTTAACTGCTTGATCTGTGTTTGAAATACGGTGCGCCCGCCCGAATTCTTTTTTCGGCCGCCATTCGTGTCAAGAATTCGGGTTTGGTGGTTGTCAAAGATCGGCTGTGCCAGCGCATTTTGGCCTTGCTGCTTTTGTATGTAAATATTGACGTAGCCTTTGACGACAAAGAAAGCCACGTCGATATATGACCCTTCCTCGAACAAAACCTTCTGCCGGTCCCAAACAGCTATCGAAATATCAGGACTGATTTTCTCGAGGAATCTGTCGTCATAATCTTTAAAGACTTCAAATTGCTTAAGCTGCTGCGCCGACATTCTCTTATGGATTTTCAGAATGCCGGTGTGCTTGCCAAATGAAGTCCAGCGATCCTCAAACTGTTCTTCGCGTTCCCGGACCTTATCGTCTGAAACTTTGTTCATTTCTGATTGATCGTTTTATGAACGTACTCGATGTACTTCTTGATTTCTAACAGGATGGAATCGACGGGGGCGTCTTCACTAATCTGGGGATCAAAGGATTTTAGGGAAACGGTACTTTGGGGATTCAACCAGGACGGAAGCTCGGGATCAACATAGATAACAATGGTATCGGTCACGCTTCTGGTGTTGACTACCGGGCCGCCCGGGATGCGGGCAGACGCCAGAACAAACTGTGGGATTGGCTTGCTTTGCACGGCCTGGTTATATGGCGCCTCATCCAAATCCACTCTCCGGAGTTTATAGTCCCAATGCCTGGAAATGTTATTCTTGATCCCTTTAATATAGTCAAAGCCTTCGCCCGTTGGGTGCCCGGTCTCAAGCAGTTTTCTTTCGTTTATCTGGTGGCAGCGAACACAGGTCATCACTCTTACAGTCACATTCCTCAATTCCAACTGGCCAACCCGCAGCGCTTTTTGGTAACCGGTGCGGCTGGTGTCCAGCGGGTCCTGGGGCAACGCGCCCTCCTGATGGACTTCAAAGTACCCAACTTCTTTCGGGCCCGCAGGGCCATGACAGTTCTCGCAACTCACCCCCGTGTTCATGTTTTTGTTTTCACGCCCGTTCACGACTTCCCCATGACATTGCGCGCATTTAGAACTGCCTTTGAGATAGTCACCCGGGTTCATACCATACGCCTGGGCAAATTGCAAGGACTTCTGCTTCTTTCTTTTCAGGTCCTTTACCGTACTGAAATGCGGATCACGTTTCCACCAATTGCCATCAAATTGGTGGCAGGTGCCGCGTTCGGTACCGCAGCTCCGGTAACCCAGCGTTACATATTTCTTTTGCTGGGCATAACACACTGGCAATGCTGCCAGAAAGCTAACTGAACAAATAGCTAAGACTTGAAAACGCATGGTCCGGCAATCATTTTTCTTGACGAAATTTACAGTAGGGAATCGTTACGTGAGTGCAGCGTTATCACCACAATTCCTCCCCGTCCCTCCCTTCGTGCTCTTCGTGTTCTTCGTGGCAAAAATCAAATTAGAAACTGTTGGCTTCATGCAATTATGCGTCGGAGTGATGGCCGCTCTCC
The DNA here is from genome assembly GCA_004357015.1 of Caldithrix sp. Classification (GTDB taxonomy): domain Bacteria; phylum Zhuqueibacterota; class Zhuqueibacteria; order Oceanimicrobiales; family Oceanimicrobiaceae; genus CR04bin15. The sequence continues at coordinate 4,528 of SMXE01000181.1, read as the reverse complement.
CTCCAATACTCCATTACTCCCATAATCCATTGTTTATTAACCTTCCCCGACTTACAAGCCGTTTCCAGAGATCATCCGAGACAGTAAAAACCTTGCCACGATCATCGATGTAAAATGCTCTTTGCTCTTTTAGATTGAAGGGTCGCGATCCCAAACGGCCGAAGACGCTGACTTGATTACCGCTTTCGTCAACGGCCCGGTCCCGGTCCAACCCTTTGGAAACAGCCAGCGCACGTCCGTGGGTTTTGTAAGTTGCGACCAGGATGGGCTTTGGTTTTGGACTAAACCCCAAATGCCCCGGTGTCATCGGTGAAGTCAGTTGCAAAACTCGCAGCCCGTTTCGGCCATCAGCCACATAAGCAAATATGCTGGCATTGGTCGCTGCCACCTTTACGCCGCGGACATCGTTCATCTTGCCTTTTGCATTGAATGTCTGCTCCACGAAGATAGAATCCGGCTTTTCGATATCAATGATGACCAGGCCCTGTTCACCCGCCGCAACGTATGCGTAAGTCCGGGCACAGTAAATATCGTGTGCCTTCTTCAGCGGTACAAAGCTGTCTCCGATCAACTTTGGTGACGCCGGATTCGTGATATCGATGACTTTTACGCCTTGCCGGTCACATACAAATGCGTAGCGGAATTGAATGCCAATAGCCATCGGTTTCTTCAGCAACGGCGAGCTAATCTTGCTGACTATCTTCGGTTTGCGGGGATTGTCTACGTTTACGACCACCAGACCGGACTTGCAAAGCACGTAGACATAATTGCCGGAAATTGCCAGATTCGCAGCACCTTTGAGTTGCCCTCCGGGATTGAAAGTAATCTCCCTTTTCAGAAAATTATTGCTCGGATCACCGTCAACCAGATTCATGACATCCACCAGAATAAGCCCTTCGTATAGATCCGTGATGTAGGCATAGCTATAAAGTGGATGCAGCGGTTGCTCCTGATTATCCCGATTATTGATGACGTCTTTCCTGCCCGTGTCGATAGGCATATTGGTCGGCAGGGCCACAGCAGTGGCAAATTTTGTTTTAACGTGCGTGTTCTGGCCTAAAGGCGAAACCGGAGCCGACACGATTCGTTCAGAGATGCCTTTATTATCGATATTGGCAACATCGAAAACCCGAAAACCGCCGGCGCCATTGGCGGTAAAAAGATATTCGCCGCGCAACTGCAGACTGCGAATGTACGACGCGCCATGATGATGGGCCGTTTTCAACGTTCTGCCATTTGCGAGATGCATTTTGTAATTGTCGGGGTAGGCCAACTTGTGTAAGTAGCTGCCAATGACGGCCTGCGGCTCATCAACTTCGGTTGCTGCAATGGCTTCAAAGCCGTCTTTGCCTTCGGCGACGTAAACATAACGGCCCATGAAATTCACAAGATTCGTCCCGTGAAGCAGGACCTGCGCCATCCAGGCATTGTTGTTATTCTTTGAAGAAACGTGGCAGTCGGTGCAGGTGCGTGTCTCGGTTTTGCGCACCGTATGGGCAAAATGCGGATTAAACGCCTGGCTGCTGTATCCGGGCGCCGAGATTGGCGGCTGCTGCGAGTAAACTTGCTCACGATTGGCGTTGCGGGAGCTCAGAATAAGCGCGCTGCTGGAACGGGCGGTCGTGATTTTGTTGCCTTTGGTCGTGCCATTGAGGCAGAGCATAAACCCGGCATCACGAATGACCTGTGGGTTGTAGGTCGTCCAGTTGCGCGTTGTTGTCCCCTCGAAGTGATTCATGCTTTTTTTCCAGTTGGCTTGTTGCGGCAAGTGGCAGCCGAAGCAGTTGGTGATCCAGGATGTATGACACGACTGACATTCCATTTTTTGATAAGGATGCGCCAAAGATTTTTCATCGATATTCGATACGTTTTGCATTTGCCCGCCCGCTGCAATCAGTTTGGCCGCGTGCGCTTTGGGATTATATTCCGTGGCGTTCGGATCGATAGACCCTTTTACCTGACTTATTTCCCACTCTAAAGTGTCTACCAGCATGGATCTTTGAATTCTCTTGTTGCCGTCCACCTCGAAGCGCGCATTTTGAAAGGGTGTCTGCAGCAGAGTCATGTCTGTGCCGCCCGCAGGCGAGGCCACGCCCGACGTCCTCAGACTGGCATAATTCTGAACCGTGCCATGGCAATCGATGCATTGAATTTCGATGGCGTTGTGGAACTCCCCATAAAGCTTGCCATTGCCGTGCGAATCCTGCTCAAAATGGCAATCGACACAGTGCATGCCTTTTTCCAAATGGATGTCTTTCAGGTGCACCGCTTTTTGCGATTTCCGGCATGCTTCATCGCAAAACTGCGCAACGCCCTCTATGGGCACAACGCCATGAAATTTGTGCTCTGAGCTCCATGGCACCATCTCACCATTTTTGTCCAGAAGATGACCCTTGCGATCCTTCTTGAATACAGCCCGGAAAATCCAGCCATGCCCGTGATAGTCGGCCAATTGCGTCTTCTTTAATTTTGGATTTAGTTTGCTGACATTCGCGAGAAACTTCTTGTCGCCCCACTTTCCTCTGAGGACCGCCTCCTCGGGATTTGCATCGAGCAATTCGAACGCCTCTTCAGACGATAAAGATTGTTGTTCCCTGGGATACATGGCCCGGCCGTCGGTTTCATAATCCCACATTTGAAAGCCATAAAAGGTATTCAAAAACCCATTCGGTTGATGCATGTGACAAACCATACATTGACTCGACGGAATGCTCAAGGTAAATTGATGCCGAATCGGGTGGCCTTCCTCCTCCTTTGAAATTGACTTATCGCCTGTGACACTTTTGCCCAGATTGCCATATTTTGCATACTGTCCTGAGTGGAATGGTGAACGGTCATTAGCATAAACGACGTGGCAGGCCGTACACCCACTCGAGCGATAATCGCCGGGCTGATCATTGGTGCCAAGAAAAGACAAATGCGGATCATTTAGCCGGGTTTTATGAATATTGAGAAGCGGAGAGCTGATGCGGAGCTGGGTGCCTAATCCCCGGTCGCCGAGTTTCATGTCCGGTTTTCCCGGTTCTTCGGTTGGATCGGGGTTGCCGATATTGGAAGGATTGATGCGAGGTATTTTCCCTCCCCGTTCAAACGTTCGAAAAATATTGCCAAGTTGGGTGATTTCCCATCTGGGCAATGGCAGAAGAAAAGGCAGCACCCCTTTGTTTTCCATTTCATCCTTGCTTGGCGCCGGTACGGTATTGATGCGCTGCGGCACGCCGTCCCGACTGTAGCTTTCGCCGAAAATATAATTCTTCACCGATACGACACCGTTGTTATACGAGGCGCCGCCCAATAACAGGGCAGAGGTGGTCATCATGCTTTTCTGAACCCGCAAAACCTCGCGTGCGTGACATTGGCCACACGTTTCATCGGCGACCCGCAAATCCCCGGGATTGACAAACCGGATGAACTCAGGACTCTCCCGGTTGAGAAGTGTGAAGGAACGAATGGGATTCGCTGAGGTTTGCCACTCTTCCGGAAACCTGGGCTGCACGTGCGCTTTGTCCATAGATCTGGCCACCGGATTTCCGCCGTGGCAGTCAGTACAACCCAGTTTGACCGCCGCGGAGGCATGCATTTTTTCAACGCCCTGATGACAACGCAGGCATGACTTGCTCTTCTTCAAGACATCGCCGGTACTTTGGCGAATGCGCCGCACTCCTTGTCTTTTCACACCGTCGTCACGATCTTGGCTTCTTAAGGACGAGGACAAACACAAGATCACACAGAAAAGGCAGATATTTAGCTTCATGATCCTCAATAAGTAAAAACGAGTGAGGTGGATAAGGAAAATTGCGTTGCAGACGAATCATAAAGATCCTGGAAACCCGAAAGAGGGGTGAGTGCATTCAGTGAGAAAGTAAACCTGGCATTGTTGTTCAAGAATGGCCGGTATAGAATTCCGATGCCATAATCGAAGCCAATATCATTGCCAATTCCTGCTTGGTTGATAAAGGACGCCAAAGAAGCAGTATGCGCGAATCGTAAATAATTGGCGTTCAATATCAATTTGACTTTGGGCGTCAATTCCGCGTCGTAACCCAGGTTCAGCAACAAAAGTCCGGGATTGACAAAATTGGCCTGGCCTTCAGTTTTGCTGCTGCGTAGATTGGGCACCAGGCTCAACTTACTGGTCAAATTAACACCCAACAATCGAATTTTCTGGCTGTTCCAGTAGCTAAACTGGCCGCCGGCAAAAAAGGGAATATCCAAGATCGTGTCAAATCCGCGCCCGGTGCCATCCTGTGGGTTCGCATCGCCGGAGGCAAAGAAGGCTGAGGCCCGCCACCGCATCCAGTTTTGATCGATGCTAATCTCGAGCGCCGCCATTTGCGCGTTGATGTTGATCGGTCTGCCGGCCAACGAATTGAAACTGTCTTTGCCGAGAACCTGGTAGAAGGCATGATTGATGTTTATCCGGCCGAAATGCCCGTCACCGGCCCAGCCCAGGTACAAGGCCTTGATGTCATGCGCCCGGCTGTTTCCGATGACTGCCGGACGAACCGGCACGCCGTTATCGTCAACG
>SMXE01000180.1 GCA_004357015.1 Caldithrix sp. | reverse complement strand
TCGCACTTACTGCACACACCGGCGGCAAGGCAATGAAGAAATGTCGCGATGCAGGTTGCGACGAAACCTTGACAAAACCGATTAGAAAAAAGTTTCTCTTTGCTGAGATCCAAAAATTTGTGCAACCTTTCACCGAGCACTCGAATTAACCAGCTCCCAAGCGCAATCTTAAAACTTCCGAACGCATAACTCTGCCTGCCGACAACGGAGCAGTTATCGGCCGGAAAGCCTCTTCCCCTCTTCTTCGTCCAACTTGCGCAAAATAAATGCTCCGATGGCAAACAACACGATGACAATGCTGATGCCCACCCTCTGGGAGTCAAAAACTTGGGTAAGGAGCCCCAATAATAGCGGTCCCATGAACGCCGTGGCTTTCCCGGAAAATGCGTAAAATCCAAAAAACTCACTTTCCTTATCCGGCGGCACAAAACGTCCCATCAGAGAGCGGCTTGCAGCCTGATTGGGTCCCGCAAACAAACCGATCATTATGCCCGCCACCCAAAACCAAAATTTAGTGGGTGCGAAGACGGCTACGAGCACCGCCGCAACAAAAGCAATATTGGTAATTTGGATTGTATTCTTGCCACCGATGGCATCGTCCAGAAAGCCGAAGGCAAACGCGCCGATGCCGGCAGTGATATTCAGGACGATGCCGAAGAGCATGATTTCATTCATGGAAAAGCCAAACACGCCGGCAGCATAGATTCCGCCGAACGAAAATATAGTGAGGATGGCATCATTGTAGAAAATCCGGGCGACCAGCAGCCGAACGATCTGACGATAGTTTCTTACCTCGCGAAAGGTCAGAATCAACTGCCTGGCAGTGGCGGGGAACAGCCCTTTGATTTTCACACTTTCATTAGCTCTTTTCTCTTTCACCCACAAAAAAAGTGGCATGCTGAATAGGCCGACCCAGCAGGCCACCAACAGATTGGTGGCGCGAATGTTCTCGCCGGTCTCTTTTGAAAGCCCAAACCAGGGCGACTCCGGCTGCACAAATCCCAACAGGGCAATGGACATGGCCAGCAGCCCCCCGACGTAGCCGAAAGACCAGCCATACCCGGAAATCCTGCCGATCTTGTCCGGTGGTGCAATATCCGGCAGGAAGGAGTTGTAGAACACCATGCCCATTTCCATGCCGATATTCGCTACCACAAACAGAACCAGCCCTTTCATCACCTGCCCGGGCAGCACAGTGTAAAGACTGGCTGTTGCGGCCACAGCGATGACAGTCAGGACAAACAGGAACCGTTTTCGGAAACCGCCACGATCCGCCAGCGCGCCTGCAAAGGGAGACAGGAATGCAACAGTCAATCCGGAAACCGCCAACGCCCTCGACCACAAAGCAGTACCGATAATCTTGTCCGGCGCAATGGCCTGCGTGAAGTAGGTTGAAAAAATAAAAGTGAGCACAAGGCCTGAAAAAGCGGAATTACCAAAATCAAACATTGCCCAGGCGAAGACGGCGCGCCTGTCGTAGTCGTAGGATTGTGCCATGGCTACCCCAATCTGTCCGTTACATTTTCAGTGGCTTTGGGCGGAACAAGTGATGTCATTCGTCATCTGTCTTCGCCGTCATTGGCGGGCGGGTTTAGGGAGAAATTAGCAATTTGTTCGGGAAAGTCAACAGGTGGGAGACTGCAGGCGTGCTATTCTGTCTGGCAGGCAGATTGCCGGGGATGTCAACAAGCATCCGGCAAACGCTACTTCTCGTGCAAAACCTTTACTTTCATTGTAATCAGTTGCCGGTGCTCAATATTGAGCAGACTCGCCAGCTTGTGAATCAGATAGTCCTCATGCATGCTCAACTTGCCGTCCGAGTAAATGACCTTCCAGATCATCTCGATAATTTTCAACTTGTCTGCCTGAGCGTAGTGTTCGTTTATCAGATTGGTAAATTTCCAAAGGTCGATGCTTTTCCCAAGTTCGTTTTCGGCTGCGGCCGCCAGTTCTTCTGCGACTTCTTGCGGCAGGCCAAATTCTTTGTTCAGAATGGAAAATATTGTTTTGCGCTCTACTTCGCTGAACTCGCCATCGATGCTTGCCATTTCCAGAAAGAGCGCACATGTGGCAACGCGAAGATCACGGACATCGATTTCCCTTTTGTTTCCGGAAGCTCCTTCTTCAGGAGAGGAAAAGAATTTCTTTATAATGTTCAGCATACGATCTGAAACTTAGAATACTCATCACTAAAAAGCAAGAACAAACTCACACCAACACGTCCGCCTTGACAAAGTGAAGCGTTTTTCATATACTGCCACTCAATTCTGAGTCACACCCATTTACCTGGAGGCCTCACATGACACCTTTGCAGGAACCCATGGCTGTTTTCGCATTTTGTGCCGGCGTGTGTGCCTTCGTATTCTGGTCAACGTCGCAAAGCTGGATGACAAAGTTCTACCGCATAGTGCCTTCCGTGGTCCTGATTTACTATATCCCGACATTTGCCAGCACATTCGGCATTCTGCCAACCTCTTCGCCACTTTACGACTGGATGCGGGATTATTTACTGCCTTTCAGTTTGTTCATTCTGATGGTCACCGCCGACATCCCGACTATCATGAAAATCGGGCCCAAAGCCCTGATCATGATGCTGGTGGGCACCTTTGGAGTCGTCATCGGCGGTCCAATCGCCTATGTCATTTTCTCAAAATGGCTACCGCCGGATACGTGGAAGGGGCTTGCGGCATTGTCCGGAAGCTGGATCGGTGGCGGCGCAAACTTCGCAGCCATAAAGGAGTCGGTCGGCGCGCCGGACAGTATCATCGGTCCAATCATCATTGTGGACACGGCGGTAGGCTACACCTGGATGGGGGTTCTACTCTTCCTGGCCAACTACCAGAGAGTTATCGACCGCTGGAACCACGCAGATTCCGACGTTCTCGCAGACATCAACCGCCGGCTCAAGAGTCTCGAAGAAAGCCAGGCCAGGCCCATCACGCTGACCGACACTACAGTCGTCATCGCCATCGGGTTCATTGGCGCCTATGCGTGCCGGGTCGCCGGGTACGGCATCTACGAGTTGACCGACCCGATCTTGTCCGCCAATATGCCGCGAGTGGCTGCCATCTTCAGCGGATTCACCTGGATGGTGATCCTGGTGTCAACGGTAGGAATTCTGCTCTCGTTTACACGTATGCGCGGAATCGAGTCGGGCGGCGCATCAAAATTGGGGTACGCCGGTCTGTTCCTTTTTCTCACCTCCATCGGGGCCAAAGCGGATCTGCGGGGCATCCTGGAGGCGCCGGTCCTGGTTCTGGTGGGCGTGGTTTGGATACTCATCCACGTGGCATGCTTGTTTCTCGGGGCAAGAATTGTGAAGGCGCCCATGTTTTTAGTAGCCATCGGCAGTCAGGCCAACATTGGCGGCGCTGCAACCGCACCCATCGTGGCGGCAGCCTACTATGAATCCATGGCGCCGGTGGGCCTGCTCATGGGCATGATGGGCTACTTGCTGGGAAATTATGCAGCATTGTTGTGTGCATTGCTGCTCAAGCTGGTGGCTGAATAGACTTTTTTTTAAGAAGACCACGGTGCGGCGAAGCCTCAAATTTCAAAACTTCGCTCCCCTCGTCATGCTCAGGACGCTGCCTCGATACGTCCTGCGGGACTACTCGGGATGCTATTTCCAAATCGCACCGTGTCCTCCGCGACTCTGTGGCAATTTATTTGTGCTTACTCGATCTGGTTGCCGTCAGAATCGATAAACCGAATCTCCCCAAAGCCAAGTTCACGCACACCCGCTTCGATCTTTTCGCGATCGCCCACCACAACCCAAATGAGGTTTTTCGGGTGCACCAACTTCTTGCCTGAACTTGCAACTTCCGCCAACGAGAGACTTTGAATTTTGTCCGCCAGCGTCTCGAAGTAATCGTCCCCCAGATCGTACCGCACGATCTCGTTCACGGAGTTGCCGACGGCCGCGATGGTTTCCCAGGAACCCGGCAGACTCAACGTGCGGTTTTTCTTGTTCTTGACCAGTTCCTCCTCTGTGGGCGGATGTTCTCCGACGATGCCTTCCAACTCGTGTAATACCTCCTGCATTGACTCTTTGGTCTTGTCGGTTTGTACCGGGGCGTAAACGATAAGCGGCCGCTGGCCACGCGCCCCCACCATGAAGCAGAATGCACCGTAAGACCAGTGCTTGTCTTCCCGAAGATTCATGTTGATGCGCGATGTGAACGTCCCGCCCAAAATGTCGATAAAGGTTTCGATGGCCACCTCATCGGGATTTGCTTTGGGTAATGCAACGTGGCCGGTAAAGATGATCGACTGCTGCGAACCAGGCCGATCGAGCAGGTAAACCACTGGTTCCAAAACCTGCCCAACAGTGCTGATGTTCTTTTCAGGCACATCGCCGGGTTGCCAATCGCCGAACAGCTTTTCGAGTTTCGGGGTGATCTCGGCGAGAGTTGTGGCCCCGACGATCACCAGCGTTGCATTGTTCGGCTTAAACCAGGTCTGGTGAAAGTTGCGGAGGTCAGCGCGGGTCAACTGAGTCACCGTGCTCTCGAAGCCGGAACCGGTGAAGGGCAAACTGTAAGCATGATTCTCGCCATAGATCAGTTTGGGAAACACCCTGAGCGCCATTTGCACAGGCGTGGCTTTCTCTCTCAGAATCCGGGCGAGCTGCTGTTTCTGCAGCCGCTCAAAATCTGCCTCCGGGAACGCGGGATTTAAAATAACGTCTGCGAAAAGCTCGAGCGATTTCTTAAGGTTTGTCTTCAGCGCGGATAAACTTATGAACGACATATCAAGATTGGAACCGGAACTCAGCCGTGCCCCCAGCATCTGCAACTCATCGCTGATCTGCAGCGCGTTTCTCGTCTTTGTGCCTTCATCCAGCATGTTCATCGCCAGGCTTGCTGTGCCGGGCGTGCCAAATTGGTCGGATGCATAACCGGCATCGAGCTGCAGGTTAAAATTTACCAGGGGCACCGTGTGCCGCTCCGCAAGTACGATCTTCAGGCCGTTGGAGAGCGTTGCCCGCTGCAGCTCGGGAAATTTGGCTTTGGGCGGTTTCGCGGGCTCCGGCAGTTTCGAGCGGTCCACGTCGGTTTCCACAGTGTTGAATTCCGGGAAGGGGTGGACCTCCAGAATCAGGTCGCCTTTTGCAAGCCAGGCCTGAGCGCTTGTGAGCAAGTTCGTCGCAGTGGCTTTCTGTGTACGTGTGAGCGTTGTCTTGTAGAAATCCGGGCCGCCGCCATAGACTTCGTTCATGGCCAGGATATCCGACTTGCCGCCAAAGCCGCCGATGCGTTCTATGCCGCGTACAAAGTTCGCCTGAAATTGCGTTTGTACCCGCTTGAGCTCTTTCTCCGTCGGTCCGCCCTTCAGAAAACGTTGCAGTTCCTCCTCCACTGCTTTCTCGATCTCAGCCAAATCCTCACCCGGCCGCGCCGTGGCCTGGATGACAAAATTTGAGGCGATTTCGCCAGACCAGATGAACGCCGAAACATCCGTCGCAATCTGATCATCGTAAACAAGCCGTTTGTAAAGCCGGGATGTTTTCCCCGATGCGAGCACGGCAGCGACCATTTCCAGATAATCATGATCGGCCGAGCCCCACTGCGGCACATTCCAGGAGCGATACAGCCGCGCCTGCGGCACGCGGTCCTGGGTTACGACCAGGCGCGTTTCACTTCTGCCGGCGGTCCAGGAATCGTACCTTGTCACTGGCGGGCCCGAAGGAATGTCCCCGAAATATTTTTCAACCCTTTTCTTAATGTCTTCCGCTTCGACATCACCGGCGATGACCAGAATGGCGTTTGCAGCGCCGTAGTAGCTTTTGAACCATTCGTGCACATCCTCGAGGGAAGCCGCATCCAGATCTTCCATGGAACCGATGGTTGTCCATGAGTAGGGATGACCATTGGGAAAAGAATTCTCCGTAATCAACCCGAAGACGCGGCCGTACGGCTGGTTTTCACCCTGGCGTTTTTCGTTCTGCACCACGCCGCGCTGCTCGTCGAGTCTGGCCTGATCGATGGCGCCCAGCAGATGTCCCATCCGATCTGATTCCATCCAGAGCACCACGTCCAGGGCAGAAGTCGGTACGTTCTGGAAATAGTTGGTGCGGTCGCGGTTGGTAGTACCGTTTAGATCGGTGGCGCCAACCCGCTCCATGGCCTGAAAATAGTCATCGTTGAAATTTTCACTGCCGTTGAACATCAGGTGTTCAAACAGATGCGCAAAACCCGTCTTGCCGGGCTTTTCGTTCTTTGAGCCAACATGGTACCAGACATTGACCGCTACGATGGGTGCTTTGTGGTCTTCGTGAACGATGAGCGTCAGCCCATTGTCCAGAATGAACTTTTGGTACGGAATATCGATTTCACCCGACTTGTTGGTGTCGGCTTTGGATTTGGCGTTCAAGACACCTGCTCCGAAAACAACAAACAGAAGCACTAAACCAGAAACTACTTTCAGACCGATCATTTTTTCCTCCTTAAACAGTTTGAAATGAACGTTTCGTAGATAAGATAACATGAAAATAAAATAGCCGTTGAGAGATAAAACGTGCTGGGCCCAGGAAACGGACAGTTCAATAATTTACGCTGGTTGCTGATTTTAGTTTCACATCTGAGCCGTGCCATCCGATACTATGAAGAACAGGTTGGCTGCCAACGAAGTCGCGCTCCCCGAGTCAAAATCGTCGCTGCCGGACCTGAGAGGATTGCTGCTTAATTCAATGTAAAATATGCAATTGTCAATTTCTGCAAAAGATTCATCTCAGCCGTATTTTTTGTTTAGAAAAAGAATTGCATTTCACCATTATTGTGAATAAATTGCTATGAAAAATCCCGTCACCGTCGATCTACACGAGCAACAAAGCAGGTCTGAAATGGATTTCCCAGAGTTTCAAAAATTTGAGATCAAGCAAAAGGTAATACAGCGGCTTTGCTTTACCCTTTATGACGCCATAGATCGTCGTACGGAAAAACACGTCTCCCTCAAGGTGCTCGATCCGAAATTCAAGAACCACGAGCATCAGGTGATGAACTTCCTGAACGGCGCCCGCATTATCAAGCATCTGAACCATCCAAACATTTGCCGTGTGTTCGACCTCGGCAGCGACGCCCGGGAAGGGCACTACTACATCGCTACCGAAACGCTTGCTCAGGAAACGCTCAGAGCCCTCATCCTCGAGGAGTTCTCTCTATCCATCTCAGACCTGGTGGAAATCTTCTCAGTCATCGGCAAGGCACTACGCTATGCGCACCTGCACGGCCTGGTGCACGGCTTTTTGAATCCTGACTGCATTTATGTCAAGCCGGATGGTGCAGTCAAAATCGAGGATTTCGGGTTTAGCTGGCATATCCCAAATCTGGTGCAAGAGAACACCGAAGAGTCCCGTCAGTTTGCCAGGTATATGGCGCCAGAATGTTTTATTGACATCGAAAAAATTGATGGCCGCGGAGACATCTATTCGCTCGGTCTGATTTTGCACGAATTATTGACGGGCAAGCACCCGGTTCAAAGCGAAACCGTTTCCGCCATAAGGACGCAACATCTTGACGGCAGAATCATCGAGCTTGATTTGTCGAAAAGCAATCTACCCATTGAACTGGAAAGTATTGTCAAAACCAGCACCGCCAGAAATGTGGAAGCACGTTATCAAAACCTGAAAGAGTATGTGCAGGCGCTTGAGTCGCTAAAAAAGAGCGCGCTGGATGAATCTGAAGTAGAAGAGGTTCACAACGAAAACATCGATCTGACATTTGGTCCGGCCCAGAACGAGAAGTATTTTGACGACACCCCTGCCGGGGCAGATACGGTCGATTCTGGATTTGAGATAAAACGCCCGGGCTGGTCATTCATGAGCAAGAAAGTCGTGTTTTCAGCGCTGGCAGCGGTTGCGCTCCTCCTTTTGATCTTTCTGGCCACCGATTATGTTTCGCTTCCGTTCTGGGGCAGTGACACGTCAAAGTACGGTGAGCTCACCGACCTGGATCCCGCCTACCTCGGCGAGGACTTCGGCGAAGACGGCGACATTCCTGGCAATATGAACAACGGCAATAAGCCAGCATCCGAAACCAACGCGTTTGAAACTGAGAATCTGCTCGCCGCAGAAAATACCCAACCGACGAACGACGCAGACATCGATTCACCAGCAGCGGCAAAGCCCGAACCGAAAAAGAGCAGTCCGCCGCCCGCTAAGATAACGAAGAAAGAAGCGCCGGTTTCTACCAACCCAAAACCAGTCGCTAAAAAGCCGGAACCTGCAAGACCGATGCCCGCCGCCAACACTGCCGTGCGCTCGACCACCGTCAGTTTCTACGTCAAGTCGGGCGGCCGGCCGCTGCAAGCAAACGTCTTTCTGGACAACAGTTTCGTGGGTAAGACTGACCAGATCGGCAAGCTGGAAGTCAACGGTCTGCTGGTCAACAAATCGTACTACGTGCGTGTCTCCAAGGAAGGCTACACCTCGACGACTCAAAAGCTTCTGGTGGCCGCGAACATGCCGCAACAGGCATTTGACCTCAAAGCGCGCACTGATGTATTCGGCACCATCATTCTGGACGCCATCCCGCGTGCCGACGAAATCTACATTGACGGTGTTTTGCACAAAGGCCGGACGCCAACCAAGGTTTCACTGAAACACGGCCAGCACACCATCAAACTCGTCAGTTCCCAGTTGAATGCCACCTGGGAGCAAAAGGTGGACCTCAAGATCGGCCAGATTTTACGAGTCAAACATGACTTCACGAAAGCAGACAAGGGCATCATCGCAGTCTCTTTGAAGAACGCTGCTCAATTTGGCTTCGGGTATGTTTACGTCGATGGCAGGCGATGGGAAAAGGGGCATAACACCACGCCCCTCGAGTTGAAACTCACGGTCGGCTCACATACGATTGAGCTCAAACGACCCGGATTTAATGCTATTCCGAAGGATGTGATCATAAAGGTCGAGAAGGGTCAGACGAAGTACGTTTCTTTTACTTTCACCCGGATAAAGCAGGACAATTAACATTGTGTTTTCTTAGCCACGGATGAACGCGGATAAATGGACTCATAATATAGTACTGGTCTTGAACCCTTGCCCTTCGCAGAAAAAATCCCAAGGTTGTGGGGCGAAAGAGAAGACTTGTGTATTCCTTCCTTGCATTTTTTCACTCTACGCTCTTCTCGCCTCCCTCTGCGCTTCTCGCATTTTTGGTGTGGGATTTGGCCAAATTGGGATCCCTGATAAGAACATCTTGCGGTTCCGCCGCGCCAGGTAAGTCCACGGCAAGTTTGCAAGTGTCTCTCCTTAACGGTCTGGTCTGGCGGGCGGACCGGGCAAATCTTCCACCGCATCATCCCCACCGGCGATAACCGTCTTGTAGAGCACCGCGCCTGCTGCCACGAGGATTCCACCCCGAAGCGCCCATTTCAAACCTGTTTTCCCTCCACCCTGTGCGTAAATTCGATCCAACGCAATATGCAGCGTGTCGGTCTTGCCCGGATTGAGTTTGAGGGGAATAAACTGCTGGTCGTAGCCTTCTTCGGAAAGCAGGAGTTGGTAATCGTTATCCACGAGGTCGCAAACCTGCAGGGGTGTGGTTTCATCGAAAAGAACGCTATCCCCTTTGACGCCGATGATGTCTACCTCTTCCGGCTCCGTTACGATGTACAGGCAGCCTACGAGTTTGTTTCTGGCGTCATAGAATGGCTCGATTAAGTCCGGTGGGATAACCATCTCGTCGAGCTTTCTGCGTGGCTCGAGGCGAATCGCTTGAGAGAAGACCGACTCCACTTCTGAACCGGGCGCATTCTGGCGCAGGAGGACAAACCCTGTGTAGAGATACGCCTCAAACAGATACTCGCGCTTGGCATCCTTTATCTCCGTGACCTGTTTCAAGGAGGTCAGGGCCTGATCGAATTTTGCCTCCCAGAAAAACTTCTTGCCGTGAATCAGTTTCTGCAGCGCCTGATCCTGCGCAACGGCGGACCCGGCCAGAAACAGACTCGCTACAAGCGTGGCGCCGAAAAGTCTCTTCATTCTATTCATTTCAATTCCTCAGAAAAATTCAAATCTTTTGCGTCTGCGCTCAACGCACAAACAGCACTTTACGAATTTGTTGAAATTTTCCAGCTTGCATTCTGATGAAGTAAACCCCGGAGCTCAACTCCAGACCGTTGTCCGCTTTCCCGTCCCAGTGTACGCGGTAGACGCCCGGCTCTTTTCTGTCGCGAACAAGTTGGCGCACTTCCTGGCCCAGAATGTTGAGCACCTTGACTGTCACTTCGCTGGCTTCCGCGATATTGTAGAGCATCGTAGTGCCTGCGTTGAACGGATTCGGAAAGTTCTGGCTCAACGAGAATATCTCCGGAACCACATCCAGCGCCTCTGAATTTTCAACATAAGACTCGGTCCCGATCACCAGGTCGAACCTGCGGGTCAGATCCTCTTGGTCCGGCAAGAACCCGTATTCACGGCGCTCGTGCAGGTCGATGATCTGGTAGGTCTTCTTGTCCAGCAAGACAGCGGTGAAATCGCGCGGCAGCGATTCCAGATTCTCGAACGTCAGTCGAATCCTGCTGTTTTTTAAGCTGGTGGCAACTTCAAAGCTCCAAACTTGTCCCTCCTCAAACGGCGGACGTACATCACTCTTGAAGTTGCCGCTGACAATTTCCCAGTCCGGGTGCGGGAATCTTACAGAAACATAATCGCTGATGAAAGGCGGCTCCAGGTAGTCGAGCCGGTCCCACGCCGCCGCGGCATTTGCAGCAACACCCAGAAAATTGTTGGCATCCGTGATCTCGCCCGATGACGCCTTGATTCGCACGGACCACTCAGGTCCGGAGCCGGAATCAAGCATGATTTTGTTAGCGCGTGTGCGGCTCGCAGCCGTGCTTTGCGCAACAGGGTGAATGGCGATTTTCACGCCGGCTGCGGGACTGAAGAACGTGTATCCTTCCCACGGCTCCAGCGTTGGCACTTGATTGGGCAGGAGCCAGCCGTCGCGATAGGTGTAGGGGCCGATGACGCCAGTGGGATCGCCTGCCACAATTTCGATGTTATCTGCATCGACCGGAAAACTGAACGGCATGCCGATATCGGTCCAGCCCTGATTCAGTGTGATCTCAAAGCCTTTGCTGGTGGTGACTGAAGTACCCGGACCTGAATCTAAGTCGCGGTTCGACTCGCGCACGAGCAGCCAAAATGCCTGGTTTGGCGAAAAGGGGGACACGTTTGGATACTCACGGTAGCTGTCAGAGCTGGTGATGTACTCAAACAAACGCCACTTCTTGGAATCGTAAGGACCCAGATCATCTGCCAGTACGGCGATTGGATCGCTATCGGCGAGAATCAGCGGCACTGAAATCATTCTGTAGAAATTGACGCTGCTCCCGCCCGGCGGGGGCGTGTCTTTCACAAGGCCGCTGTTATCAGTGCCGGTAATTCTCACCGAAATATTGTAGGGCAAAACATCATAATCGTCTGCCGGATCGAACGCCTCATTTGCGCCGTCTGACGCCCGGATGAAGTAATTGACGCCGAGCACAGAGATTTGCGATGCGGTCAATGTTGCCGAATATGTGCTGCCGGCGGTACTCACCATCGGCATGGATTGGAAAGCGACGACGCCGCTCTGTTTGTAGAACAGGAGCACTTCCGTGACCAGAACGTTGTCCGCCACTTCAGCCTGGATGGTCACATCCTGCCCCTCATCCACCACCAGAATTGGCGTGTGCTGAATGGTAGGCGCGAGAACATCGGTAAAGCCCATATCGATAACCGTTTCTGTTTCCGCTATGTTCAGAAAAGCCTCGACGTTGCCGGTATTGTCGTGCGCCGCGGCTTCGAAACCGTAGGTTGAGCCATTGATGCCGGTGTAGTCGCTGGAAGTACCGCTGAAGTTGGTCAGCCAGTCCTGCCAGGCGCCGCCATCTTGCTGCACCCTGACGTCGTAAACGTCGGAGAGACCTGAGCCGCTACCGTCCGCGCCCCCGCTCCAGGTGACGGTGAAGGTTAAGTCCCTGCTCGTATCGGGCGAAGAGGCTTGCGTGCCCGTGGGCGCGGCGGAATCAAGCGCCAGGATGGTAGAGTCTGTCGCTACGTTGCCGGCGCTGTCTGCCAGGGTGAAGTTGATTTGGTAAAAACCATCAGGCTTGCCTGAAATAGCCAGGTTGAAAATCACTTGCACATCTTCGCCGCTCTCAGGGTTCGGAACATCGATACTCGTGCCCAAGTCGGCAGATGTCATAAGCAGGCTGTTGGTGTGAAACTCGGTGTACTCAAATGCGAGTTGCGCCGTGCCGGTGGTGCTCTGCCGGTACCAGTTCGGCAGAAAATCTGCATTGAGAAAATCCATTTCGAAGATAGCCGGCAGGGTGCCATCATACCGCAGCTCAACCGTGCCGTAGTTGCGGAAATCAATGTTGCCCCTCTGGTCAGCAAACCAGATGAATAAATCCTGTCCTTCTTCCACTGTGGCGTCGATTGTCAGAGTCGTGCCACTGACAACAGAGCCTGTGGTGTCAAAATTGGCTGTGGGCATGCTGCCGCGCTTGTAGTAGGCCGCCGCGATGCCACTTGGGTCGCTGGGCTCCTGCCACGCGACTTCGAATTGGGGATCGTTCTGCCAGGGACTCGGACTCGAGCCGCCTGCCAGTAGCGTCGTCGGCGGACCTGGCGCTTGCACGTCGTTGGCGGTGGTATCCACTTCGGTGGTCGTTTCAGCGACTAGCGTGAAAGCCTCAACGTTACCGGCGCCGTCGTGCGCAGCGACCTCAAACTCGTAAGTTCTGCCGTGCACGCCAAGGTAGTCATCGGTTGTCCCCGAAAAATTCGTGAGCCAATTCTGCCACACACCACCGTCTTCCCGTACCCTGACGTCGTAAACGCCCGAAAGACCTGAGCCGCTGCCATCCGATCCCGAGCCAGCCCAGCTAACTGTGAAAGTTTCTGTGACGCTGACACTCGGCGAGGACGCCAGTGTCCCGGTTGGCGCCGTGGCATCGTAGCGTAAAGTAACGGCGTCATTGTTTTGAAAATTGACGTTGCCGGCGCCGTCAACAAACCAGAGATACAGGTCCTGGCCGTCTTCCTGCGTCGCCGAACTCACAAAAGAGGTTGCTCCCGTTACTGAGCCGGTGGTATCGAAATTCGATATCGGGGCGGCGTCACGGTTGTACAGCGCCCGCGCGATGCCACTTGCGTCTGCCGGGTTCTGCCAGGAAATAGTGAAATCGGTGACATTCTGCCACGGACTCGGGTTGCTGCCGTTGGCTGTGAGATTCACTGGCTGTCCGGGTGGCGTCGAATCCGTAGTCGTATCCACCACAGTTGTGGTTTCGACAAAATCCTGGAACGCTTCCACATTCCCGACCTTGTCGTGCGCCGCCGCCTCGAAAGCATAGGTGCTGTCGTCCTGCCCGGGGTAGGTATCAGAGGTGCCCGGGAAGTTCGTCTTCCAGGGCGTCCACGCGCCGCCGTTGACCTGCACCTGAACGTCATACAAGCCGGAAATCCCGGAGCCGGAGCCATCCGATCCGCTGCTCCAACTGACGGTAAAGCTCTCTTGCTGGCTCTCGGCCGGAGAAGTCGCCACCGCTCCCGTAGGCGCGGTGCCGTCAAGCGCAATACTGGTATTTTGGGCGGCCTGATTGCCCGCGCTGTCAAACACGGAGACGGACAGCGGGTAGTTGCCATCCGATGCGCCACCGATGCTTATCTGCACCAGTGCTGTCTGGTCCGCGCCACCGGGAATGGGTTCCACTGTTTGCGGACTGCCCAGACTGCCGAGAATGAATAGCGCCCGGTCGGCATTCGTTTCGTCATAGTGAACTGTCCAATCTACCGACGACACGTTGTTCTGATTGTACCAGTTGGGCAGAAAGCTCGGATTCGGGCTTGTAAACGTCGTCGAATCGATCACCGGAGAAACCGTGTCTACGGTGAACCGCCTCGCCGGCGAAATGCTACCAAACGTCGTACCGTCGTGTGCGGTGATCCGCCACCAATACTCGCCATCTGCCAACGAGGTCGAGACGGTGTACGAGACGTCGGTTACGCTCTGCGCGACGGGCGGCGCCGGACTGAAGCCGGTGGCATCGACGCGGGAGTCGGCGCTCACAACGGTAGCGCTGAAATCTGAAGCCTGGGAAATCTCCACCAGGAAGTGCAAAGAGTCGCCATCCGTATCGGTCGGCACGTTCCAGTTTAGAACGATGGCGGAAAGTGATGGATTTAAATGTGTCAGGTTCGCCGGTGTGTTCAGTGTCGGCGCTCCCGGCGAAGCGTTTGGGGGAGCTGCGTTCACAAAAATTTGCAACGTCTGAGCAGCATTGTTCCAGTTTGCTACCCCGAAATCCAGTGCACCATCGCCATCAAAGTCGCCCGTGCTTACGCCTCTGGGCGCAATGTCGGCTGCATAAGTAGAATCTATTTGAAACGCGCCGGCGCCGTCATTAAGCAGTACCAGAATCTTGTCATCCTTATTGTCCGTCACAACCAGGTCAGCATCCAGATCGCCATCGAGATCACCAACAGCAACGGAAAAAGGGTCGTTCCCAAACGTCACATCAGAACGTGAAAG
>SMXE01000179.1 GCA_004357015.1 Caldithrix sp. | reverse complement strand
GTCCTGCCTGATAACCGACAGAGAAAATGAATAATGCGAAACCTACGGCCTGGGCACCGGGGTCCATGCGAAAACCAAAATGGCCCAGGAAAAGACCCCCGAACAGAACACCTGCTACAGGCCCAAGGGAAAAACTCCCAAGGCGAATGTTCCCGATCAGATAACCCATGCCCAGAATCAGAAACAAAGTGAGGACAGGTTGGACCCGAAGGATTTCGATAATACGAGTGAATAAGCTTAGCTCTTCCATTGACTACCTTTCATTGTTACGAACAAATGCTTTTCGACGGTATTCATCGCGTCAGGCTGAAATCGGCCCGCATACCGACCATAAACACATCGAACCTGTCTTCACCGTTTTGGTCCGTACCAATATCGATCTTGCTCTCTGCAAAAGCGAAAGCATTCCTGGTGAAGTAATACGCAGCACCCAGCACGCCATACTTGAGCTCAAAGTTTTCGTCGACACGGGGGTCGAGGTCGTCAGGATTGAGATAATTGAAGCCTGCCATCAGGCGCAGGTTTTCAGTCCAGTAATAATGCGCGTAGAATTCCAGTCCAATACCGTCATAGACCACTGTCACATCTGCAACATCGACTGTCTCGTTGTTGTCCTGGTTGGTATAGGTGAACGCCGCGCGCAGGGGACCCTTTTCATACTTGATCCCCAATATGGCTGCACTGGGATTATTGTTGAGTCCGACGAGCTCGAGTGATTCTATATTCAATTGTGCTTGATTGTAGGCAACGCCCAATGAGAGTCCGAAGCCAAAGCTGTAGCGGGCTGAGAAGCTATAACCGTCAATGTCATGGTCCGTATCACCTTTCAACTGAATTTGTCCACCCAGGAGGAGATTGCCGAATTGATTCCGATAAATGACCGCCTTCTCCGCACGCCCGGTTCCTGTGACACCGCCGGCGGTACCAGCATTGTAGGTGCCCGTCGCCTGGGCGCCAAAGACGTTAAACCAATCTGTATATTCGGAGACGTCATAGTATACGCTCCACTGCTTGCCAAACGTCAGTCTGCCGAATTCGGCGTGACTCAGCCCCAGGATACCCCAACCGCGTCACAAAAGTGTCCAGTGGCTCATCTCCCGCGGTCAACCTCCCGAATTCAGCACCGGAAGCACTCCCGACATTGAATTCCGCGCTGTTGTCGACAAGATTGACTTGCCACTCGCTGCGACCGAGGACGGTCAACCCGTTCTCAAGCTCATAAGAAAGGTCGACTCCGATACGGGACAGGTTGTCCTGCACTTCGTAGTTGCCGTCAAACTCCGCCAGCCGAAAGCGCAGACTGCCATAAATGTCGACTGATGAGAGATTGTCTTTGTCTTGCCCTCGTGCCAATGCAAAGCTGAAAATCAGGATCGTAAGCGTTGAAACAAATCTCATAACGAATTCTTCTGCAAATCTCCTGGTGTCAAAAAGTTTTTGCTTACTTCTGCTGTAGTTATCGACTATCTGCCGCCCGAGAATCGTTTATGCTTCCACTCCGAATGCAGGGCGCATTCGTTCTACTTGCTCGAACCTAAATGCATATTGTGTAACATATGTCCATCTAAAACTTCTTCTAAAGGATTACCCATTGATCCGGATGGAAATTTAATGTTAAAATAACTTGCAATCGTGGCGGCAATATCGTTGGGCGCAACCCGCCGGGCGATGGTTTGCGCACGGACATTGTGGCCGGCAAAAAATATCGGCACATGAGTGTCATAAACCCATGGCGATCCATGAATAGCCGCAATCGAGCCAATCCCCATCTTTGCAGCCTCATCCGTAGAATGCAAAAACCAGTATTGCTCCTGAATCATGTGGATATTCCCGGAACGCTGAGGATGAAAATTGCGACGAATCTGAATTTGCAAAGGAGAGTCAGTTATTCGCCCTTCGAGTAAATCGCTGCGGGTCTGTGCGAAAGCGATCCCCGGGATCTTCATCAATTCCTGTGCGATAAAATGCTCGACTTCCTTTATATCCAGTTTAGCTTCAGCAATAGCAGCTAAATTAAGATAGAGATATGGATGACTGTGCGTAGCAATCAAATCATCCCGCCCGAATCGTTTTTTTAATACATCATTTAACGGCCCCTGCTCCCTGAAATAGGTAAAGTCAAACCGTCCTGCCTCCAGTCCGAGAGTCTGCATGTATTCAGGAGCCTCCGGTGCACCGTGATCAGCGGATAAAACAATCAGTGTATTCTTCAAACCAACCTTTTTATCAACAAATTTAAAAAGCTGTGCTAAGGTGCGATCAAGCCGTAAAACATTGTCCTCGCTCTCAAGACTGGAAGGTCCGAAGAGGTGACCGATATAATCCGTTGATGAAAAACTGACCGCGAGGAAGTCGACATCCTCGCCCTGCCCAATGTTTTCGTTTTCGATAAGAGATTTCGTAAAATTGAGTGTTAATTCATCGCCAACAGGGGTCAATGAAAGAATAAGAAAGAGGTATTTGTTGTCACCAAACTGATGGGGAAATGTTGTGCCCAAAGGTGGAAAGTTCGCCTCATAAGATCGGTCATCCATTTTTCCCGCCAGGTAAGTTGAGCGGTCATTGAGCAGCTCCCACGCTTTTCCTCTATATTTCTCAGCGGGTTTTGCCTGATTCCATTTTTTTACCCACATTGGGTAATCATCGTAATAATAAGTGCTTGTTACAAAGTCACCGGAGCCTTTGGAATACCAAAATGCTTTACCCGCGTGACCACCGGGAATGATTGCGCCCCGATCCTTGACCGATACGCTGAAGACGCGGGATCGGCCGGCATTTGAGACTACCAGTTCATCCCCAATCGTACTGGCGAGCAGATTGCGTGGAGAGACGCCCTCGTGCGGTTTTGGCTCTTTTCCGATGAGATGATGGCGATCATCTTCCGTGTTATAAACCGATTCGCCGGTTGACCGATTAATCCAGGCATTGGCGACGAGTCCATGTCTCGAAGGGTCCGCTCCGGTAAAAAGCGTGGCATGACCAACAGCCGTTTCCGTATTGGCATGCCGGTAATGGGCATTTGTATAATAGGTCCCTTGTTCTAAAAGATATCGAAATCCGCCTTTACCGAGGCGATCCAAATACCTTGTTGGTAGATCCCCGCGAAACTGATCAATGGTGATTTGCAGAACGAGTTTAGGTTTTGCCTTTTCGTTTCCTGCTGCCCACGATGCCCCGGATGTCAACAGCGAAAAGGTCGCCGTTAAAATTGATATCGCTAAAACCTCTGCTTTGGGTTTCATAATCCATTTCAATACATTCATGACAATACCCTCTCTGCTTGATTAATAAGACCTGGAGATTGACATTTTTCCTCTTCTTAGGTTTAAGTTTTGTTTCAGCCCTCCCAGGGTTACATTACTTACTCGTTTAATAAGGCCATCTTGTATTTTGCTGTGTAACCGCCAGCGGGCAGGGACAAAGGTCAAAAGGGTCAAATAGTCGAAACGTCAATACTTGACCTTTTCACTCTTTCACTCTTCGACTCTTCGACTTAAATTACTTCACCTCCAAAGCCGCCATCACTCAGACGGCATATGCCAAACTTGGCCGTGCACAAAATCAATTACTTTTGCTTTTTCAAAAGCTTGCCCAGCTCGCCCCACGGGGCCGGAATCACTGGTATGGCGAATACCCTGAAACTCCATTGCGCGCCGGCCTTGTCATCAGGGGAGATGGCATCGTAATGGAACTCGGCACCGAGCCGCACCGGCAGCTTGCCAAAGAACATTGTCTTGTTGAAACCAAAGCCGATGGGAAAGGTCAGTTTATCCCCGTCCGCTTCCCAGTTGATCGAGATGTTCGGACTCATACCGATCGAAAGGGTGGGACTCGGCGCATAAAATATGAAATACTGGATGTTCGACATGCTTACATCTCCACGGTCGTCGTCGCCCGCGAACGAATTCCAATGCTGAGCCAGGGTGCCAATTCGCCATTTTCCGGGTATGTAGAGCAGAACCGCGGCAGGCCCCATACTATACTTTCCCAGGCCCAGAACGTCCTTGGAGGCGGTCGGAAACATCGTTGTTGGGCCAACCCCCCAGATGAACGGGTTGCCGCCGATTTTCGGTGGTTTTCTCGGGCCAAACAGGGCAATGTAGACGATGTCACCTAACCCGGTCGTGCGCTTGAAAGGATCCTGTCGAATGTCATCAATGACATCCTGCGGGACACCAGTAGCGCCACCCGTCAAGGGTGCGTCAGGACCGCCTCCCACTCCGAGAAGATCTCCGATTCGGTCGTTGAGGGGCACGCTATTGACCGGAAGAACTATGCGGCTAACCCAGTTAATCTTGGAAGTGATCGGGATCGGGAAGGTTGGAATGAATTTGAAGGCTCCGACGCTCTTGGTTTTGCCCAGATTCGGCAGATCAAACGAGAAGTGATCGTACTGAGTCTGGAAGATGAACAACTCCGATAGCGGATTGTCCATCGCTGCGGAGATGGCTGCCAGGGTCTCAGCGTCCTGCGCCTGAGCTGAGTGGACAGCAAAACCGCAGAGAATGGCAACTGTTAAAAACATGCTTCTGAGCAGATATTGTGCTTGATACTTCATATATCCTCCAGACAAAAATTTGCAAACTCCTTGGGTTGACATAATTTTTAGCGATTGGTGAATAACCTTGCGAAGGTTCCAAACCTTCGCAAGGTTTTACAGATATCGAAGAAGAATCGGGCAATTGCTCCAAGAGCATTTACTTCGAACCTCCGCCTGCCTGCAGTTTTCCCAGCACCTAATCGATACTGAAACCTCCCTCGTAAATAAAAGATAATTAATTTAGTTACGTGGTGGCGACAACGTCTGTAGTTTCTGCAATGCCGCCTGTGCCTTCAGGGTCATATAGTTGATGTTCGACGCGCTCAAGCTGGAACCTTCCTGAAACGGATACCCTTTAAGCGATGCCAGAAAGGTTCTGACTTGCACTTGAATAGGTACGAACAACCACATGTTGTTGGCATACCAGCGGATATACATCTCCGATTCGAGCGCTGCCCGTTCGTACGGGTCCGCCCGCAGGTGGATAATCAACGGCCAGGCAGGCGTCGTGCGCAGCGCTGTATTGATGGCGCCCTCCTGGGTGGCGAAATGCACCTTCCAGTCGTTCCAACGCACGGCGTTCAGATAACCGTTTGCGGCGAAATAGAAAATAGATTCGCGTGGCCCCTTGTCCACTTTCCCCCTGAAGTAAGGCCCAAAATCGTGTCCATCCAGATGTACTTTCCAAGTCTTGCCGTTGGCCTTGTGGCCTTTTTTGAGCTTGCCGACGATATCAGGTACGCCAGCGGCGCCCAGAAATGTAGGCAACATGTCTTCCTGAGATATGATGTCATTGTAGATGGTACCCGCTTTAATCACTCCGGGCCAGCGCACCAGGAGGGGCACGCGAAAACCGCCCTCCCAGGTTGTACCCTTTTCGCCGTGAAAAGGCGTTGTGCCACCATCCGGCCACGAGATGGTTTCAGCGCCGTTGTCTGTACTGTATACCACAATAGTATTTTTAGCGATTTTCAAATCGTCAAGCAGATCCAGCAGTTGGCCAACATGACCGTCATGCTCCACCATGCCGTCGGGATAAAGGCCAATACCGGTCTTTATTGCGTCGGGCTTGAGACGCGTCCACACGTGCATGCGGGTACTACTCATCCATAAGAAAAAAGGCTTCTTGGCCTTTTTGGCGCCCTTTATAAATTTCAAGGCACCTGCTAAGAACTCCTCGTCCGCCGTTTCCATCCGTTTTTTGGTCATGGGTCCAGTATCTTCTATACGGCCATCGGCGTAGGAATGGATAACGCCGCGCGGGCCGAATTTCTTACGGAAAGCCGGATCCTCCGGATAGTAATAGCCCTCTGGCTCCTCTTCGGCATTGAGGTGGTAAAGATTGCCAAAAAATTCGTCGAAGCCGTGATTGGTCGGCAGGTGCTTGTCCTGATCGCCAAGATGATTTTTGCCAAATTGCGCGGTCATGTATCCCTCTTCCTTGAGCAGATCGGCTATGGTCGGCGACCAGTCTGGAATGCCGTGAGAAGAGCCGGGCATGCCGATGGTCAATAGACCTGTACGGAACGGGTGTTGACCGAGAATGAACGATGAACGCCCGGCGGTGCAGCTTTGCTGGGCATAGGCATCAGTGAACATCGCGCCTTCTTTAGCGATACGGTCGATATTCGGTGTCCAATAACCCATGATGCCGTGATTATAGACGCTAAGGTTATGCACGCCTATGTCATCCCCCCAGATAACCAGGACGTTCGGTTTTTTCTGGGCTGCTGCCGGTTGCAGCATTAAGGCGGTTAAGACAAAAATCGTCACCAGCCAGCCAAATTTGAAAAGTTTGTTTTCCATGAAAACCTCCCTTGTAAATAAAAAATAAGTAATTGCCAAATCACAAGTCCCCAAACCCAGCAAGCGTTTAGGTCTTGTCTTTGGTTCTAAGTCGTAAGGTCAAAAAGTTGCAAAGCTCTAAATGTCAGTGCTTTTGTACTCTTTGACTCTTGTACTTTTTCACTCCGTTTACCTAAAAAAGCCTTGGAATAATTGGAATGAACAGGAACCGCAAGTTCCATTTGGCGCCGTAATCGTCCGGCTTGATAATGGAATACTGGAATTCAGTAACCACACGAATAGGCAATCTACCGAAAAAGAAGACATTCGAAAATCCGAGGCCAATCGGCAAGGTCAGAGCGTTATCCTTGTCCGCTTTCCAGTCGATGGTAATATTGGACGTCGTGCCAATAAGTCGTGTGGGGCCCCAACGGTAATTGAGAAAATATTGGAGATCTGTCCGGTTGACATCCTCGCGGCCATCCTCGCCGGCATACGACCACCAGTGTTGTGGCAGAACCCCCATATTAAAGCCGCCTGGCTTGGGAGCCAGTCTTGCAATAAGCGCAGCAGGGCCTACGGCCCATTTTTCGAAACCGAGTGCATCCTTGCCTGCGGTCGGCCAGATCTGAGAAATGCCGAAACCGTAAATCGTACCATCTTCCCGATTAGGCCCATACAATGTCAGTAAGATCGTATCGCCAAAGCCGCTGTCTCTGCTGCCAGGCCCGGCAGGAAATGATTGATACTGAATG
>SMXE01000178.1 GCA_004357015.1 Caldithrix sp. | reverse complement strand
TTTCGGAAAGTGATGCTGAACCCGGTGCGCCAGATGAGCCTGCCGTTTCTGAAGAACCGGAACACACCGTTGGACCCACAGAGTCGCCAGATCCCCGGCAAGCTGAAAAAGAATTGGATCCGCAGGTTCCCGCGGACATTGAGGCAGATATGTTCCCCGCAGACGTGCCGGATCTGCTGCCCACTGTTGACGCGCCGGAAGCTTCGTCGGTGGAAGTTGAGCCTGTGTTGAACGCAACAGAAGAAGAGCAGCCGTCCGATGTCTTAGATTTCATGGGCTCTACCATGCCGCGCCGCGCCGGAGCCCCGAGATCTTTTCCATCCATCCAGAGCCATTTGTTTGACGATCGAACCTCCGAGTTGCTGCCAAGACGGCAAAAACTGAACGGAACGGCGAGGCCTGTTGCGCGACAACAACCGTTTTCTCCTAAGCCTGAAAGACGCAGAGCCGCGCGACCGCAGCCGCAGTCTGATACCAATTCCGAATACATCGTCACGTTGAGTAAACCGGCGCCGGCGGCCAACAGCGGTTCATCTAAGCCCAGGACTTCACGTCACAAAGAAGAGTCGCCGGCAGCGAATGCCGCAGACCCCACAATTAATGAAAAGACGCCGGAAACGGTGGATATTCGCCCGAATCGTACCAAAGCCTGGCTTGCTGCACCGTGGTTCAACATGGTGGTCTGGCGCATTGCACCAGTGGTGGTTGTGGCTTTGGTTGTCCTTATCGCCATCGACATGGGAATGCCGGGCCGGATCAAAAAAAGTGCGTTTTTCACTCATCGAACAGGAAACAAAGGGCAGTCAAACGGTGAGTCAACCCACGCGGTAGCGCAACGCATACCGGGCAATAGTCCTGAGCGGCTTAAAGTGCGGCGAACTACGCAACAGCCCGCCAACCGAATTGGCTCCGGCACGGCATTCGCTCTCACAAAAATTGGTGACCGCGAGCCTCGAACGCCAGCGAATTCAGGCACGGCTCAGCGGGCCCGGGCAGAAGACGTAAAGACAACACGGCGCGTTGCAGCATCGACTGCTGGCAAGGTGCAAACACCGATAGGATTAAATTTGAACGTGCAGGTACATAGCTTTGGAGCGCCGCAGGTGGCTGAAGTCTTTGTGGACGGCGCTTCTTACGGACAGACCAATGATCAAGGCCGTCTCCTGATTCCCAACTTAAAAAATGCCAGGCCCTACCTGGTAAAAGTTAAGAAGAACGGCTATCAACTCTGGGCCAAGGAAGTGTTCTTTCCGCAGCCAGGAGAACAACGGGTCAACGTCAATCTTGAGACCTTGTTGCAGGCGAACAAGCAGCCAGCCGCCACACCCCTCACGAACGGCAACACGAGCGCCAACCCAAACAAAGCAGCACAATCCACCCGAAAGGCGTCCGCCAACGGTCCGTCAACGGGTGGAAATGCAGGAAACACTGCGGCCGGCACACAGCAAGGCGTCTTTGGTACGGTTAACGTCCGTTTGGCTAATACAGAGAGCCTTGCCGACGCCTACATTTACATCAACGGCCGCCGCTGGACTGGACCAGAGTACATCGCACCAGCCAGAATCGAGCTCCCTCCCGGCAGCTACACCATTGCGGTCCGCAAGAACGGCTATGTTACCGCGCCGCCGTCCTATACTCTGGACATCGTTGATGGCGAGAGCAGAACGGTAAGCTTTATCCTCACCGCCAACTGATGTCCGGGCTAATGCCCCATTGGCTGGCACTGAATCATTCAGGTTAAACGCTTCCCCCTACAAAAATATTGACAAATGTGATTTATATGGCTATATTCTTCGTAACAGGCCAACTCCTGAAATTATCTATGCTTAGAGGCTAATTGCGTTCCCGGACTGTTGCAGTCTCCCGAGCAGCACTACCGGCAGGAATATTACGCAGAGTACGACATGCGACCTCGAAGCCCACGCAAGTTTAAGAAAAGGAATCGGCATAGGGACAGGATTTCGAATAGACACCGTCACAGAACATCGAATTCACATGAAACCCCTATCAGCGAATAGGGGTTTTTGTTATCTAATCTGTGGTTACTTGATTTCTGTTCATTGGCTGTGCGGCTTCGTTGCGTTAGAAGCTACTCAGGCTAAGAACCCAAATTTGGAAAGACGATTATTATGGCAAAAGGGATCACAACGAGAGAAGAAGATTATTCGCGCTGGTATCTGGATGTCATCGCAGCAGCGAAACTGGCGGATAACGCGCCCGTGAAGGGATGTATGGTCATCCGGCCGAACGGCTATGCCATCTGGGAACGGATGCAGGCGGAACTCGACCGTATGTTCAAAGAGTCCGGACATGTGAATGCGTATTTCCCTCTCCTTATCCCTGAGAGTTTTCTGAAGAAGGAAGCGGAGCACGTCGCGGGATTTGCGCCGGAATGTGCGGTGGTGACGCACGGCGGCGGCAAAAAACTCGAGGAACCGCTGGTCGTGCGCCCGACCTCCGAGACTATCGTCTGGTTCATGTACCACGACTGGATTCAGTCGTACCGCGACCTGCCGCTGTTAATAAATCAATGGGCCAATGTGGTGCGCTGGGAGATGCGCACACGGTTGTTTCTGCGTACCATGGAATTTCTCTGGCAGGAAGGGCACACGGCGCACGCGACCTATGAGGAAGCGGAAGAAGAAACGCTGCTTATTCTCGGCATTTACAAGAAATTTGCCGAGGAGTTCATGGCCATGCCTGTGCTGACAGGTTTGAAGACGGACAAGGAACGCTTCGCCGGTGCGTTGAGAACCTACTGCATCGAGGCGATGATGCAGGACCGCCGGGCGCTGCAGGCCGGTACCTCGCACAACCTCGGCCAGAACTTTGCGAAAGCGTTCGACGTCACCTTCCAGACTGAGACCGGTGCACGCGAGCACGTCTGGGCCACGAGCTGGGGCGTTTCCACCCGGCTCGTCGGCGGGCTGATCATGACGCACAGCGACGACAGCGGACTCGTCCTGCCGCCGAAACTGGCGCCACTGCAGGTAGTGATCGTGCCGATCTGGAAAAGCGTGGACGAAAAATCGGCTATTCTCAACCGGCTCGATGAGGTGACCAAAGGCTGGAAGAACAAATTCCGCTTCAAGATCGACGACCGTGACAACTATCGCCCTGGCTGGAAATTCAATGAATGGGAGAAGCAGGGTGTGCCTATCCGGCTGGAAATAGGCCCCAAGGACATGGAGAACAGCGAGTTCGTTTTGGTACGCCGTGATACTGGTGAAAAAGAGCGCGTGCCGCAGGAGGGCATCGCCGAGCGTCTTGCCGCTATGCTGGACACCATGCAGAATCACCTGTTCCAGCGCGCCCTTGACTTACGTGAGCAAAATTCTCACATCGTGGACGACTACGACGAACTCAAGCAGCGGCTGGAGGAAGATGGCGGCTTCTACCGCGTGCACTGGAACGGTAAACGCGAAAGCGAAGACCGCCTGCAGGAAGAAACCAAAGCGACGATCCGCGTGATCGAATCGGACCAGCCGGCCGAAAAAGGCAAGTGCATCCTCACGGGAGAGGCATCAGAACGCCGGGTGGTGGTGGCGAAGGGGTATTAGGCACTTCGCGCCGTACACCGGGCGACAAGGCGATCTTAACCGAGGCACAGAAACATTTAGACGTTGCGCCTTGTCTTTTCAGCAAAACATAATGGAGGACTTGACTTCCCGATACCCCACGACCTCGACAAATTCTTTAACGAATCTATCTTTAGAAATGGCATCTGTGAACAAATCATAAACGTACTTGGGGACGTCGGTATAGGTATGGGTCTCACCATTATCAAAAGTTACTTCGAAGAGCCGCCTGTCCGAATCATAGGCGTATGAGAAAATCTTGTTGTCCGGTCCGTCTGACTTTTTTGCCATCTTGGCCTCCATACTAACTAATACAAAGATTCTTGACATGCCTACTGCAAGAGATATGCCACAACTGTAGACCTTATATTAACAATAACTTAGACTGAAAATTGGAATTGGGTGCGAGGCTTAAAAGTGTCAGGATTCTCGACGTCTGTACCGACTCGTGACATAAGTCGCAATAAATCAATAAATTGCGACCGTCGGGATTTGGGACAAAAATGAGCTTACTTTTACAGTGTGCCTACATCGCGGCGTCAGCTTAACCAACTGGCCAGATGTTAGGACTTAACAAGTAAGGGCGATCCCCTCCTACTTGACAATAACCATAAGCTTGGCTATCTTTATGCGAGGAACAGCCACTATCACCCGGAACGGCAAAGCCAAAGCCGTCTTGCAGGACATTGTTACCTACGAAAAAACTCAGGAAGCACTTGCCCTGCTGAAAGTAACTCGAATTAGGTCGCCGGCAAGTCAAGGATGGCCGTGTGAATTCCGCTAAACACGCCTTTGGCGAACTGGACAGAAAGCTTGGACACTTGAAAGAAAGTCATGAGCAGGGATGACTTGCGAGGTCGCTCATACAGATTTCGCCACTCACGACCTGTTTGCTGTTTACCGATATACGGCTTCAGAGAGAGTCATTGCAAATAATATCGTATCATTTATGAAATCGTCTCAACTACGGTCTACGTCTATTGTATCTCGTTCACATGAAGCGAGATGTGCTCGATTTTCCCAAGGAAAGGCTGTTGGCATGATGTGCATGAAGGCCTGACCGGGAAAACCCATGCCGGAATCAACTCTCATCCAACCTGAAAACCACTGGGCCATCTGGGCGATTCTCATCGCGGTCGCCACGTTCGGTCTCTGGGCGGAAACAACCAGGTGGGGCGTCCGGGTTTCCGGATTTGTGGTCGCAATTGGCACTACGTTCGTACTGGCTAACCTGTCCATCATTCCCTCAACTGCGCCTGCGTTTGATCTGGTGTGGAGCTACTTTGTACCTCTGGCCATTCCGTTGCTGCTCTTCAAAGCAGACATTGTTCGCATCGTCCGGGAAGCAGGCTCGATGCTGATCGCCTACGCCATTGGCGCAGTGGGCACGGTCCTCGGCACGCTGCTCGCGTTTAAGGTCGTCCCACTCGGTGAGCACGCCTGGCAACTGGCAGGCATCTTCTGCGCGACCTACGTCGGCGGCTCCATGAACTTCGTGGCGACTGCCGAAGCGCTGCAGTTGCACGAAAGCGATCTGATTGCCGCCGGCATCGCGGCAGACAATCTTATCATGACGCTGTACTTTATCCTGCTGCTGACCCTTCCGACGATCTCATTCCTCCGCAAGACATTCTCACTCCGGACTGAGGAAGACGAAGCAGGCGACGCCAGAGAAGTGCAAGCTCAGGGCAGCGGGCAAGAATGGAACGCCCTCGCACTTGGTAAAGCCGTGGCCATTGCCGCCGCTTTGTGCGCCGTGGGTTTCGCACTCTCGGATTTAACCGGTATCAAAGGCACAGGTATTTTGTTCATCACGGCGCTGGTGGTGATTCTGGCGACGGCGCTGCCACGGCAGATGGGGCAGATCGTTGGAGCAGACCAAGTGGGTACTTTCCTGATGTACATTTTCTTTGCTGTCATTGGCGCCAGCGCCAATATCGGCATCGTGATGCGTGTAGGCCCCAAGCTATTCCTTTTCGCCGCCTTGATTTTGAGCGTACACCTGACCTTCCTGCTCGTCGCCGGCAAACTGCTAAAACTCCGGCTGGATGAACTCGTGATCGCCTCCAATGCAAACATGGGCGGTCCGACAACGGCAGCGGCCATGGCAGTGGCGCGCAAGTGGGACGCACTGGTGATTCCGGCCATTCTGTGCGGGACGTTGGGCTATGCCGTTGCTACGTTTATCGGAGTCGCATTGGCACATTGGCTCAGGTAGAGACGCATGCAATGCGTCTTCTCTACGCGCCGCCACGCATGATTTGTCCTGATCAAATGATTGGCCTATACAGCGGCAGCGTGAAATTTCTCTGACTTGCTGCAACCCTCCTTGATTTTTACGTTTAATTTTCATAACTTCAGAACCCGCATGACACAAACTTCCGATCAAGACAGTAAGGTTATCTCTATTTTACGGAGTGCGCCATAAATGGCTGTAACCAAATCAGCAAAAAAAACGAAAACGAGACAGAAATCCAACGGGAAGATAGCACCGCAAGACATTGCTCTGGACTTCGGTCAAATCATAGAAGACTACCGGCTGGCGTTTCAGAGCCGGCAGGCAAGCCTGATCGGCCGCAAAGAGGTGATGAACGGCAAAGCAAAATTCGGCATTTTTGGCGACGGCAAAGAAATTGCCCAGATCGCCATGGCAAAAGCATTCCGCAAAGGGGATTTTCGCTCCGGCTACTACCGCGACCAGACCTTCATGTTCGCAACAGGCATGGGCACGATTCAGGAGTTTTTCTCCCAGCTTTACGCCCATTCGGATGTGGAAGCCGAGCCCTTCTCTGCTGGCCGTCAGATGAACAACCATTTCGCCAGCCGCAGCCTCAACCCGGATGGCAGTTGGAAGAATCTCACGGAAATGTACAACTGCTCGGCGGATCTGTCGCCGACGGGTTCGCAGATGCCGCGGCTCGTGGGGCTGGCTTATGCCTCCCGCCTTTACCGCGAGATCAAGGAATTGCACAAGTTCAGCCAGTTTTCAAAGAATGGCCAGGAGATCGCGTTCGGTACCATTGGCAACGCAACCTGCGCCGAGGGTATGTTCTGGGAAGCGGTCAACGCCATCGGAGTGCTGCGTGCGCCTGTGATCATTTCCATCTGGGACGACCACTATGGTATCTCGGTTTCAAACGAGCACCAGGTCACCAATGAGAACATTTCCGCCCTGTTGGAAGGGTTTCGGCGCAACGGCAATTCCGGCGACGGTTACGAGATTTTTTGCGTCAAAGGTTGGGATTATGAGGGACTGATAAGAGTGTATCTCGAAGCCGCTGACCTGGCGCGCCAACATCACGTGCCTGCCATCATTCATGTCGATGAAATGACGCAGCCGCAGGGACACTCGACCTCCGGCAGCCATGAGCGCTACAAATCGAAAGAGCGGCTGACCTGGGAGGAGGAATTCGATTGCCTGCGCAAAATGCGCGAGTGGATACTCGACAAAGACATCGCCACCGCCGAGCAATTGGATCAGTACGAGCAAGAGGACACAAAACAGGTCATGCAGATTCGCGACGCAGCCTGGGAGGCGTTTCAGGCGCCCATCCGGGAGGAACGCAACCTCGTGTTGAATCTCATCGAGCAGGTTGCGCGCGAGTCGTCGCACGCCGCCGAGCTCGGCCAGATCAAAAACCGGCTGGCCGGCACGCCCATTGCTATCCGGCGCAACTTTGCCCAGGCCATCCGCGAAACGCTGATGGTCGTCAGAGATGAATCCCTGCCCGTGAAAGCACAATTGCGAGAATGGAAGAAAGCGTTTGCGAAAGAGAACGAAGCCCGGTACAGCTCGCATCTTTACAGTGAGTCAGAACAATCTGCTTTGAAAGTGCCGGAAGTCAAACCTGTTTACTCGGAAGAGTCGCCAACGGTCAACGGCTTTGAGCTGCTCAACTCCTGCTTTGACACAGCCTTGAGCCGAAATCCGCTCGTCATTGCTTTTGGTGAGGACGTTGGCTTTCTCGGCGGCGTCAACCAGGGTTTTCGTGGTATGCAAAAGAAGTACGGCGAGTTGCGGGTTGCGGATACCGGTATTCGCGAGTGCACCATCCTCGGCCAGGCCATCGGCATGGCCATGCGCGGCTTGCGCCCCATTGCAGAAATTCAGTA
>SMXE01000177.1 GCA_004357015.1 Caldithrix sp. | reverse complement strand
GGGTGACGCGTCGCCAACCCGGTTTAAAAGGTTTCCTGGCACGGGGCGAGAACTTAACGCTGGCAGCGCCCCCGACCACCCGTATCAATCAAATCTGGGTATCCGATATTACCTATATCAAAGTGAGTGACCGATGGATGTTATTAATCGTAATCATGGATAGACATTCACCCCGTATTCTGGGCTGGTCATTAAGCCGGACGCGGACCGTTGCTGACACCCTGCGTGGGCTGAAACGGGTGATTAAACAACGCCAAGCGCCTTGTGATGTCATATTTCACACCGACCGGGGTATTGAGTTCACGGGGTTTCGTTTTCAGGCCAAGCTGAAGCAGCACCGTCTGTTACCAAGCGTCAATCGATTGGGCATGTGTACGGACAATGCGCATAGGGAGTCCTTTTCCATACCTTAAAGGCTGAATTAATACGCGGCCGCACTTTTCAAAGCGAACAAGACTTACGCAATGCGCTAAACAGTTACATTAACCAATTCTATAATCACGAACGACTACAGTCGGGTATTGGTTACTGCTCGCCTGTGGAATGCGAGAACATGGCTGCATGAACAACATGTGTCTATTTTTTCGGGAGAAGATCACGGCCAACCCGCTACGCGGTTTGTCCGCGGCTGAGCTATCTCGTTAGGCCTATTATATGGGTCGCGGGACGATGAATTTTGATTCCCTTGAAGCTCAACGGATATACAGCGACCGATCCGTAGATGAGAATTGGCGGGTTTGGTGTCGGCAATACTTGGCTCCTGCGAACAAGGATGTTGTGGATATTGGATGTGGGGGAGGTATTTATTCCCGTGGTTTCATCTTCCTGGGGGCTAGAACGGTCACGGGAGTGGATAGTTCTGCCCAGTATTTGGAGGAGGCGCGGCTTGCATCTCCCTCAGAAACCAAATTGTCATTCGCACTTGGGTCTGCGACCGCATCCGGGTTGCCCGATGCATGCGCCAATATTGTGTTTCAGCGAGCGGTGATTCACCACTTAACCGAGAGGGATCGATGGGCGGGGGCGGCTGAGCTTTGGCGGTTACTGCGACCGAATGGTGTTTGCGCCGTACAGGACCGGACTTTGGAGGACGTGGAGTCCGCTGACCCAGTCTTTTGGATCCGAGCAACTTTGTTCGAAGAGTTTTCTCAACTGCTTGAGTTTGAGCGGGCTCGCCGTCCCACGGCACATGGGTACGCGGGCGCCTTAAAGGAAAGGGATTTACTGACATTCGCATACTTACGCACGCCGAAACGCGCAAGTGCTATTCTTCGTTCCGCGAGCTTGAGACAGAGATAACGGCGAGAAAGGGCAAGAGCATTTTTTTCGAGTTGTCGGATTCTGAACTCAGGAGATACTGCGAGCGGCTGGAATCGAAGGCGCTGAACAATTCCTTACGAGAGGTCGATCAGTGGACGATCTGGTTAGCAACGAAGTAGCTCGGCCTAACAAGGCGCTACAGCGCACGCCGATGCGCGTCCCGCTCCGCGGCTTCAGTCCTTGACGCTCTCGCATCACTGCGTGATCCTCGCTCGTCAAACGGTGCCGCTCAGCTGCCGCCCCGTTAGCTGCACTTACAGGAATTAACATGACTAAATTAAGTGTAAATGTAAATAAAATAGCTTTGCTCCGAAATTCCAGAGGTAATAACTATCCTCATTTAATCGGTTTCACTAAGAAACTTATTGATATTGGCGTTAAAGGTATCACCATACATCCTAGGCCAGATGAGAGGCATATCAAAAAACGAGATGCCAGAGAACTTTCGCTATTATTGAAGGAGCATCCAAACATTGAGCTAAATATAGAAGGATATCCATCGGAAGAATTTTTATGTCTCATTGAGGAAACAGTGCCAGATCAATGTACATTGGTACCTGACAGCGAGGATCAGCTTACTTCTGATCATGGTTGGGATTTCAATGAGCATGGGAATTTTGTAGACGATACTGTTAAAAGACTCAATAATTTGGGGATAAGGACTGTCGCGTTTGTAGACCCTTCAGTAGAGCAGGTTCAATTGGCCTCAAAAACAAGTTTAAACCGCATAGAACTGTATACTGAAAGCTTTGCTGGATCATACGGAACGCCCGAGGAAACAAAGGCGTTTGAAAAATATTTGAAATGTGCAGATTGTGCGCAAAGATCGGGGCTCGGAGTAAATGCCGGACATGATCTCAATTTATGCAATTTAGCCAGATTTTTACAAATACCAAATATTCTTGAAGTTTCCATTGGTCATGCAATTGTTGTGGAGTCTATAGAGTTTGGAATTTCAAACGTTATTAATAAGTATCATAAGATATGCGGCAGCTAGCAAGTGCATCAACGACGCTTCTGACATCGCGCCTGTTACGCAAGCGTTAGAGGTCACTAATGAAGTGCATCGTGCTGGACGCAATGGGAGTTATCTTTCGTGCCGCGGATGACGTTGCGGATCCGCTTATTCCGTTTGTCCGCGAAGCCGGTGGAAGCACGAATGCTAAGGGGATCGACTCGGCCTACTTGGATGCCAGTCTCGGCATCATTGAGGCTGACGACTTCTGGAATCGTGTTGGTCTGGCTCCCTCAGTTGAGGATGACTACTTGTCGAGGCATTCTCTTGTGCCAGGCGTTGCTCGATTTCTCCGCAACGCAAAGCATCAGAGGATCCCCGTATGGTGCTTATCGAACGACATTGATCGGTGGTCTAGAAAACTCAGGGTGGCCTTCGACATTGAGGGCCTACTGGCTGGAGCGATCATTAGTAGCGCGGTAAATGTAAGGAAACCTGATCGGAGGATCTATCAGTTTCTCCTTGAGCAGAGCGGTTATCGCGCCGAGGATTTGTTGTTTGTTGATGACCGAGCAAGAAATGTGGAGGCTGCGGCTACAATCGGTATTCGATCCCTTCGGTTCAGCTTAGACGTAGGCTATGGTCGTCTCACAGAGCAGTTGCTTGGAGTGCCCTCTAAACACGCGTTGCCGCGAATGCGGGAGGGATACGTGCCTGAAGTGAAACATCATCGGCGCGTCGCTCAACGCGGACGTTAAGCGGCGCCATCCTTGGCCCTGCTTAACGGCGTGCTGATCGACCAACCCGAGATGAGAAACGCGACAAACCAAACTGCTGAGCAATGTATCTGGCGGCGAACAGTGCCGCCTAACCATGTCAGCACGCCGTTAGGCTCATAAAAAACAGGGGCAATCGAAATCCTGAAACGCGGAACAGAGAAAAGACTTGCAATAGTCCGTATTAAATCGGAAGCGCATACAATAGAATTCGTATTAATTCGTATTGATATTCAAATAAATACAAACGGAGTGTTAATATTGAACATAGGCTATATCTCAACCTACCCACCAACAAGATGTGGAATAGGTACTTATACAAATTACCTATCCCAAGCTTTGTTGAGGATTAATAAAGAATTAAGAATCTCGATTATAGCTGAAAATGGCGCGGAACAAATTAAAACAAATTTATTTGAAACATCGCCTTGCTTTTACAGGAAAGACGACTACGTGCAAAAAATAACTGAAGCTGTGTCGAGGTTTTGTTGTGATATTATTCATCTTCAACATGATTTCGCTATCTTCAATCCTGATGGACGCTTCTTGAACTTGCTTCAAGAGCTAAGAAAGAAGACTAAGATTGTTTTAACCCTTCATACTGTACACACGAACGAAACTAATGACTGGAATATGGAAGCAATGAATATTGAGGAATATAACTTCAGCATGAGCCAGATGGTTGATGCAATTATTGTTCATCAGGTGTCTATGAAGGAAGAGTTAGTCAGACAAAGTGTGAATGAAAATCTCATCTATGTGATTCCACATGGTACAGAAATTTTAAAACAGGCAAGTAAAATAGAAGCGATGAGAAAGTTTGGATTACCAGAAAATAGTAGAATTATTCTTTCTTTTGGATTTTTTGGAAAGTTAAAAAGAAAAGAATTAATAGTTGAGGCCTTGCCTGAAGTGCTTAAGAAAGTACCAAATGCCTATGTCTTTTTTTCAGGATATATTAGGGATTGGGTCCAAGAAGATTTTGAAACCCGAAAACTCTATGAAGAAAAGGCTAAAGAACTTGGTGTGAGTGACCATGTAATATTTGCGGAAAGATACATATGCGATGATGAAATCTACTTAGTGTTTAGCTCTTCAGATGTTGTGGTTTTGCCCTATGTCCAAGAATGGTATTCTGGAAGTGGCTGTCTCCATTTAGCAATGGGATCATTTACGCCGATTGTTGTATCCAAAATCCACAAATTCGATGAAGTGCCAAGAGAGATATCAAAAGAAGTGGTGTTTAATCCTAATGACTCATCCAACTTGGCAAAAATATTAATAAAGCTTCTTGTTGGTAATAGCTTTAGAGAGATGATTATTGATAATGTGAAAAGGTATGCACTTGCCACGTCTTGGGATTTGATTGCGAAGGCACATATTCGGCTTTATAAAACGTTATGAATTATTATTTGTGGGACCCCTAACAGATTGGTTCCAAGACAGTATAAGGACAAGGAACAAAAGAAGAGACATATCAAGATCAAACAAGTGTTTGGTAAAGGCGAGAAATCGTGGCTTGTACGGTGACAGTTATCACGTGACACTCGACCCTGGGGGGTTATGCGTTTAAGCCGCTTTGTTACTCGTTTTCGGTGATCCTTTCTCCGGTTTCGGTAATCCCTTCACAGAGATTTCGGTCGGGGTTTTCCCATTCATCAAACGCCCCCACCGGGGACGTTTGGTATTAAAGATCCGGGAGGTCGAAGTTCGTCCCCAGTACGAGCACTGGCTGGGAACTCTGTTTGTAGCTGAGCCCCGCAGGCGCATGGGTATCGGTTCGCTTCTGGTAGGAGGTCGAAGCCGATGAGGCGCGTCGGCTCGAAATCAGCGAGTTGTATCTGTACGCTCGGCGCCGCGATACGGAGCGGCTGTATGAGCGACTCGGCTGGGCTGAGGTCGAAAGGCTCGAGTATCGTGGACGTCCTGCAGTCATTATGAAGGCACTTCTGGATGCCTAACCACTCGCTGGAGCGGACCCGGCCTCAGCGAGTCGTAAGTTCGAGAGTAGGCTGGCCGAGCCGCTCAGCTCGCAGCCGTTATGTATACATCAGGAACGAAGTAATGAATAAGCATGAAAAAATAAATTACGTTGAATTTCCCGCAAAAGATGTAAAGGCGACTAAAGCCTTTTTCACCGCTGTATTCGGTTGGTCTTTTATAGACTACGGCCCTGAATACACAGCTTTCTCAAGTGCAGGCATCGATGGCGGATTTTTCAAATCTGATTTAACTGTTTCTATTGAAAAAGGCAGTGCTCTGATAGTTTTCTATTAGTAAGGAGTTGAAACAAACCCAATCAAAAACCAAGAATGCTGGTGGTTCAATTATAAAGCCCATATTTTCATTCCCTGGTGCAGAAATGGCCATAAAGCCATGTAACAAGGCAAATTTACTCGGACGTCAGAAAGCGCCGGTCGTTCCTCCTGCTGCTTTTTGCCGCCGGTGATTTGCGGCGTTAGAGGATATGAAAAAGTATCGAATTTTAGTTCACGGGAAGGATTTTAATATCAAAATAAAGGAGGGTGGGCTTCTTAAAGGATTTTATGGTACTCGATTTATCGAGGCCAAAAATGAAAAACAGGCTGAGCATAAAGCCGTTGAATTAATTAGGAAAAATAAATATTTACGAGCTAATACTCCTTTAAGAATCAAACTCCACCCCCCAGGATTCATGCTGAGGAAATTGTAGAACTAGAATCCTTTGACGGTATCAATAAAAAATTAGAAAAAGGTTTTACGTGGTAAGAAGAAGAATAATTCATCCTCTAACCAAGCATTGAACACGGACGTGGTATATGCGTCGCTTCTATCAGGCTATGAAA
Source organism: Caldithrix sp. (assembly GCA_004357015.1). GTDB lineage: Bacteria > Zhuqueibacterota > Zhuqueibacteria > Oceanimicrobiales > Oceanimicrobiaceae > CR04bin15. Next base: position 8,376 of record SMXE01000177.1, on the reverse strand, counting down.
AGTTGTGAATCTCTCAACCCATGGTGGGTAGTGCAACATCTCAACCAGGCCGGTTAATACTATCGTTAGAAGCCATAAGAACCGATGAAGGCACAAGGCATCAACGCAAACATTCTGCTCTTAGCGATGCTGCCTTCCGTGTCAATTGGGCTCGTAAACGGATTTTATAAAGAAAGTATTTATCACCTAGATCCAATATGGTTCTGGCTTGCAGACCTCACGCAGTTCGTTTTCGTGCCTGTTGTCGTGCCTCTATGCGTTGAAGCGCTTTGGCGGGTGGAGGCCCAGGCAATACGGGTTTCACCCCATAGGTGCAGTTGACTTTGTAGGTTTAACTCTTATAGCGGCGTTTCTGTTCTGGTTGTTCTATGAGCCCGTTGGTCGGCTATTCTCGATCTGGCTTGGTACTAACTCTCCAGACTTTTCCTACAAGAGTGTTCTGCCCAGTAGCCTGTTACTGAGGGCATTAGTGGTTGTTTATTTTGCGGCAACCGCAGCAGTAGTTGAGGAAGTTATGTTTCGGGCTTTGCCCTGGTGTTTTTTCTCGTCGCGAGATGGTTCGGGAAGCCCATTCTGGAGGTATGCTCTGATTTCGTCACTGTTATTTGGGCTTATTCATTGGGAAAATGGCGCCCATGAGGTGGTAAGTACTTTTATGCTTGGGTTTGTGGCCTGTGTGCTTTACGTCAAAATCAATAATATCTGGCCGCTTATCGGGGCGCATTTTGTTACCGATGTGCGGTCGTTTTGGTGAAAATAGCTTCTAACAAAATGTCAACCCGGCATGCCGTTAGATTTCAAATGGAAATATTCTTAATTATCATCGGCGCCATAGCATCAGTAGTCATTAGTTCATCGGCGACGCTCTTCTTCGACGACACGGTCGAGAATGTGGAGGGCGCACGACTTGCAGGGCTACAGGCCGTGCATGTTCGTACGCCTTTAGATGTCAAACGGGCTTTGGTGGATATTGGTGCGCTCTAACATCAGCCTGGAGTACGTACGGTACGCGCATTCAGGCTGGGTGTTAGAAGTCACGGCACCATAAGGGGGTGCGGAGTGGAGTCTTTACGAGCTGGCATCGATGACCTAGCGCGGATCGTCGAGCTAAAACAGAAAATGTTCGAGGAAGCGGGCTTTGGTCATTTGCTGTCCACCGATTTCGTTGACATTGTGTTTGAAGATTACAAGCGTTTATACGATCGTGCCGAGGCGGCTCATTTCCTAATTCGTGTGGAGGGAAGGATCATTGGAATGGCGGGCGGCTTCGTGAAGTCGGATATCCCGTATCGGTATCTTCGCGTCCCTAGGTACGGATTCGTCGGTGATGTGTATACGGAATCTGCGCACAGAAGAAAGGGTTACGCTAAGCAACTTAGTTTACAGGTGCTTGAGTGGTTTCAGTGTCATGAAATCGACACGGTACGGCTGTTGGCGTCGGACGCGGCCCGTCCTCTCTACGCAACACTGGGGTTTGCCCCACAGACGAAATGTATCTCGAATTAAAGTGACTTCTAACCAACAAAGTGAGACGGACAGATTCAACTGCTGCGCAGCTGAACTCCGCTCCGTCCTTCGGGCTACGGCTGCCACTCATTTGAAACGTTATAAGCCCAAGACTAGCTGTCATGCATCTCGTTGTATTCGATATTGACGGCACGCTTGTCGATTCAGCCAAGTTTGAGGCAGCGCTATATGTGCGTGCAGTAAAGACTGTGCTTGGAATTATCATTGATGATAATTGGGGCCGATACCGAAACGTAACGGACGGCGGAATTCTCGATCAGGTCATAGAGGAGAATGACGTTGACGGTGATCGTGGTGCGATTCACCAACGGGTTAAAGACGAATTTGTTAGTCTGACAAAATGTCATTTGAACAGATACCCTGATGCTCTTAAAGAGATTGTCGGAGCCAAGGCCCTAATTGAGCAATTAAAATCAAAAGAGTCCGTTATTTTGGCGATTGCAACGGGTGGATGGGAGGAAACAGCAAGATTGAAACTTCGAGGAGTCGGAATAGATCTTGATCAAATAGCGATTGCGACGGGTTCAGATGCAGTCAACCGGGTTGCAATAATTCAGACCGCCGAGGCTCGAGCGCTTGGTGGGGCAATAGCCCGGAAGAAAACTTATTTCGGAGATGGAGTGTGGGACAAACATGCGAGCCAGGAGCTAAATTATGACTTTATCGCAATTGGAGATAGTGTCGAGCACTACGTAAAGTTTAGAGATCTCAGTGCTCATGAAGCAATTTTCAAACAATTGGGTGCATAACTATGCACTGGACCGGGCGCAATCGGTGGGGCGCCGGTCAGCTTAGCCGATAGGCGAGAGCTATGTCCGTAGATTATGACAAGCTAGCAAAGCAGTACGAAAGCTTTAGAGAGCCTGACATTCGCATAGCTAATAAAATATCTAAGCATATAAAAGATGCTATAAGCGTAATAAATGTTGGAGCAGGAATGGGGGCATATGAACCTACACACTGCGAAGTTGTTTCAGTTGAACCATCATATGAAATGATAGCAAAGCGAAAAGAAACAATGGCAACTAACGTTCAAGGCTTTGCTGAAAAGTTGCCGTTTATTGATAATTACTTTGATGTAGCGATGGCAATTCTAACTATTCACCACTGGTCTGACATTCCAAAAGGCTTAGCTGAAATGCAGCGAGTTGCAAAACGAAAAGTAGTTTTGTTAACTTGGGTAGATGATAGCCCAAAGTTTTGGCTTGAAGATTACTTTCCAAAAATTAGAGAAATCGATAAAAGGCTATTTCCAACAATAAAGGAGCTTAATCAGATTCTTGGCCGTATTACGGTTGAGATCGTTGAGATACCATATGACTGCACAGATGGATTTATGTGTGCCTATTGGCGAAGGCCATACGCATACTTATGTGAAGATATCCGTAAGGCAATCTCAGCTTTCGCACGATTGACAAACGTCAATGAAGGGTTGGCTCGACTTCAGAGCGATTTAGATTCAGGAAAATGGCATAAAAAATATGGCAAATTGCTTGGACTAGAGAGCCTAGATTTGGGTTATAGGTTGGTAGCTTGTGACAGGAGGATCGCCTAACAAAAGCATGCAATCGAACAAACCTAAGCTATGGCCAAAAAAACGGCCTCCGCTTAGGTTTGCGCTGATGCTAGCGTTAGACAGTAGTGAGTACGGGAAAGAGATGCAGCAAAAGACGAACGCACGATGAAGGCAGCGGTCTTTGATATGGATGGGCTTCTGATAGATTCGGAACCTTTGTGGAGGCAGGCCGAAAAGTCTACTTTTCGAGAGGTCGGAATCGAGCTGACAGATCAGATGTGTCACGAGACACTCGGACTACGTGCCGACGAAGTTGTGGCACACTGGTACGGCAAGTTTCCTTGGACTGGGCCTAGTCTTGAAGAGGTCGAAATACGGCTCGTATCAAGCGTTCAACGGCTTATATCCGCGCAAGGGCAACCTCTAAAGGGTGTATGCACCACTCTGAGCGTGCTGAGAAAGGCCGGTTTCAAGCTCGGACTAGCTTCGTCCTCGCCACACGTTTTGAGTGAAACGGTAGTTGGCAAGCTGGACGTCCGTGACTATTTTGCCGTGATGTGTTCTGCGGTTGATGAGGATCGTGGTAAGCCGGATCCAGCGGTCTATCTGAAAGCGGCCGAGAAGCTCGGTGTTGACCCGACTAACTGTATTGCGTTTGAAGATTCGGTGTCTGGGATTCGCTCGGCTAAGTCAGCTGGAATGTCGGTAATTGTCGTCCCAGCCGAGAATCAATACTGCGAGCGGGAGTTTGAGATGGCGGATATCAAGCTGCGATCTCTAGCAGAATTTTCTATTGAGATGCTGGGCAAATTGAGAAGGCCGAGCGGTGCCTAACGAGGTGCTGCAGTGGGACGAGAATCTCCCATGAAAAAGTAGACACCTTCGACTAACAAATTGGAGGTGTTTGATGCCCAAGATAAAAGGACCAAGGAAAGTTGTGCGCTGCACAGATGAATTCAAACTAAAAGCGATGAGGCTAAAGACCAACCAACGGCGGCGCACCGCTCAACTAACTCTTAGACGACCAATCGTGAGCTCCAAATCGTGATACGCGACCTCAGTGGCCCCGCGGTATGGGCAGGGTTAACGGCCTTTGTATGGTATGCATTTGGGGCCGTGCCTTTGCATATCGGTGTGTCCGAGCAGTTGGGATTGTCAATTGCTCAAACTTCGAGCTGGATATTCATTGTCTGGTTTAGCGGTGCCCTGTCATCCATTGTTGCCTCTTTCTATTTTCGGCAACCCATACCCATCACTTGGACCATCCCGGGCTTGATATATCTGGGTACATTGGCCGATCGCTTCACCTTCGCAGAAATTGTCGGGGCGAATCTCATAGCAGGCATACTACTGTTGGCGTTGGGTTTACTCGGTGTGGGTGGTCGAATAATGAGGTGGCTCCCTTTACCGATTATTATGGGCATGTTCGGCGGAAGCATTCTCGGGTACGTAACCCGCATGGTTGCCGCGACCATTGAGGACATAGTAATCGCGGGAACTACCGTTGGCTGCTATTTGCTCGGACGATTTATCGCCAATCCTCGCATACCACCCGTGGGCTTGGCCGTCGTGGGCGGCGGAGTCGCGATCGCAGTGTTTGGAGCAGTCGGCGTGCAGCCGGTCGAGTGGGCCCTGCCGTCCGTTGGTTTGCCTCAAATGACATTTTCTCTTTCGGCGGTTGTCGCCGTTACCCTGCCGATGGTTGTATTGGCGATGGGTCTTGGTAACGTTCAAGGTTTGGGGTTTCTTTCAGCACAGGGTTACGCCGTTCCGGTGAATACAATTTCCACAGTCGTAGGCGTTAATTCTGTGGTCAATGCGTTTTTTGGAGGTCATCCAGCCACGGTCGCGCGGACCGGGGTAGCCATACTCGCGTCCCCGGAAGCAGGCCGTAAATCTGGTAGGTATTGGGCGGCAGTAATCGCAGCGTTTCTCACCATTTTCATGGCGTTGGCGGCAACACCGGTCGCCTCACTATTGAACGTGCTGCCCAAAACCTACATCTTCGCCTTGGCCGGGTTAGCTATCTTATCCTCCCTTCAGGATGCGCTAGCGAAGGCGTTTGGAGGATCAATGCCCTTTGGCGCCCTGGTAGCGCTCGTCGTTGCGATGACACCGTTTGCCGTTTTTGGAATTACATCGGCCTTCTGGGCAATCATCGCAGGACTGGTTGCCGCGTTATTAGTTGAGCGAAGGCAACTGATCGAGTTTTGGAATGAAAGTGACGGATCGTCTAAAAAGTAAATACAGCCGACGCTCAAAAGCGGGCGGCTGATTTGGTGCGTTAGAACGCGAACTACGGTGAAAGTTGGAGAGCACGATGGTAAACCGCAAGGCATTTACTGGGGATTGTCTTTGTGGTGCAGTCCGTTTTGAGGTAACAGGCCCCTCGCTCTGGCGACCGCTCTGCTATTGTCAAAGTTGTTGTCGTTTAGCTGGTGCTATTTTCATGGCGACCGGCTGACTATACGCGGAGGAGAAAATGGCACTCACACTTAGATCCAGCGCCTTCATCGATGGGGGTGAAATTCCATCAACGTACACCTGTGAAGGGGAAAATATTTCACCACCACTAGAATGGGATGGGGTAGCCAAACATACACGCAGTCTGGTACTAATTGTTGATGATCCGGATGCGCCAGATCCGAAGGCCCCGAGAATGACCTGGGTGCACTGGGTTCTTTACAACATACCACCGGACGCAGCTGGCGTTCCTCATGGCGCAACTTCAGGGGACCTTCCTCCCGGCACAGAAGAAGGCCTCAATGACTGGAAAGAAACGGGATACGGGGGACCGTGTCCTCCTATTGGCCGTCACCGATATTTCCACAAGCTATATGCTTTGGATAAAGAGCTAGAGGGGATGGGCAAGCCAACCAAGGCACAGATTGAAGCTGCGATGAAGGGGCACGTCATAGCGAAGGCAGAGCTTGTTGGAACCTACGAGAAGTCTAAATAGTCGCTGACTTTGACGCGCGCGCCTAACTATGGCGTTGGAATGCGACGCGGCTAACTGCCGTGCGTCTCACGCCCAGCGTCAAACAATATTTGAGGCATTGAAATGCATCACGACGAGATCCGATCTTCCCACATCAGTCACTTGTCTTGGGGTCGTATGGAAGTTGACGGTGTAGGTGTTGGTAAGGACTTCAAGCTTTGGCCAGGTGGTGGTCGGGGATGGGACTGGCGGGAAACAGGCATGCATCACGTGCCCGGAATTCAGCCGGCGGATGTCAAGGAGTTGTTGGACAACGGCAGCCAGATCATCGTTTTGAGTCGAGGTATGTTATTGATGTTGCGTACGTGTCAGGAGACACTCGATTTGCTTGAGGGGAGGCATATTACAGTGCATATCGAAGAAACGAAGAGGGCGGCCGAGATCTACAATGGCCTGGTGTCGCGCGGGGAGGCCGTCGGCGGCTTGTTTCACTCGACATGTTAATGGCGTCTTTAACAACCGCATGGCGCGGATGCCAGTAATCGTCGGCAGGCCTTCTAAGTTTTATGGCGACGCGGCTTGGCTTGAGACGTTAAGCGCACTCGCCCCCGGGCGGTAACGCGCACAAGCGGCACGCTTAAGCCGCAGAAGCATCTCACCCTGACATTTTTGTGCTATCCGCTGATATGCATCCTGCTATCGTATTCGCTCTGTTGAGCTTGTTATTCGCAGGCATAAACGATGTCGTCTTCAAGCGCTATTCGCGCAAAGAACGCTCAAGAGGGATGTATGTGTTTGGGATCGGGGTGGTCTGGACTGTGCTTCAGGTCATTGTTTTCGGGACCCAGGGCATGCCGTTAACATTCGACCAGAATACGCTCCTTTTTGGACTAACGGCCGGCGTTTTGTTGGCGATCGCTAATATCTTATTGATCGAAAGCCTAACGCACATCGATGTCGGCCTTGGTTCAACGATCTACCGATTGAATACAATAGGTGTCGTCATCCTTTCTGTTGTTTTTTTGAGCGAACCGTTGGGCCTTCTGAAATCTCTAGGCATCGTCGTTGGCATCCTTGGGGTATTGCTTCTTTATCAGAAACAAAGTGGCTCTCACCATAATACCGTGTTTGCTGTCTTCTTCGCCGTTGCGATTGTTGCGTCACTATTCAGAGCAACCTATGGCGTGATTGCAAAGACCGGGCTACTGCAGAATGCAGACCCGAACACAATGCTGTTGTTATTTTCCGCAAGCTGGATCGTAGGTGGTGCATGTTATGCCAAACTGCGTGAGAAGCGCTTGCGGTTGACACGCAAGAAAGTCCTATACTCGCTACTTTCGGGAATATTGGTATTTTTGATCGTCAACTTCTTGATGCTGGCGATCGAGCACGGCGAGGCCAGTATCGTAATACCAGTCGCTAACTTAAGCTTTGTCATAGCGCTGCTTCTCTCCATCGCACTTAAGATGGAATCATTAACAGGGAACAAGCTCGCAGCCGTGGGTTGCGCTGTGGTATCGATTATATTGTTGTCACAAGCCTGATCTCCATCACCTGCTGATCGTTGTTTAGCCTTGGCTTTCCTATCGTGGGTAACTGTGGGCGGCACGATCTGGCGCCAAACTATTACCAAACCATTGCCGGATTATTACCAAACCATAACCAAATCATTACCAAACAGTTTTCCCCGCAGATCTCACCTACCAACGTAGATACACTGCAATCGAGACGTCAGTCATTGTCAAGCATTCAATGCAACCGGAATGTTTGGCTGATTCTACAGTTGGTTGCGGGAGCAAATAACATGAAGAGGATACTCGCTGCAGTAGTGATGGTGCTTGTTGTGACTGGATGTGCCACCCAAACGTACTACCTAAACAAAGATAGGCAATCGGATCTCCGCGATCAGAGAATGCAGCACTTTTTTGTAGGCGGTATTGCCCAAGAGAAAGAGGTTAATGCCGCTCAAGTCTGTGGTGGTACTAATAAGGTGATGAAGGTTGAGTCTTATCAAAGGTTTGTGGATGGCCTCCTAAGTGTTGTTACTCTGGGTATATATACGCCGAGGACGGCGAAAGTTTATTGTTCACGTTGATTCAATGCTGGAGTAAGCGATAACGTACTTTCTGTATCGCCTAACAGGCCCGTCTGCCTCACATATTTACTGTTGGCGGTCGATGGGCTTGTTAGGTGCCCCTGGGTTACGCGCCGTCTTGTAGGTTTTTTTCTTTGGCCCTCGGTAAGTTCCTGAGCGAGATACGTTTGGGGGGATCCCACCGTTCCGATCTAGCCACACTCAATTACGCCGCCGCTGACCTCCATGGATGGCCGCTCTCGCAGGTCCTCGACCGCTGTTGCAGACGCGGTTCTACCTCCTCCATCCATGGAGTCGTGC
>SMXE01000176.1 GCA_004357015.1 Caldithrix sp. | reverse complement strand
GTTCATATTTAACCCCATTCATTGCTTATGGATTACAAACCGGCTAACATAGTGAATCGATGGAAAATGTTCCGCCCGATCAACTCATATAGATGTAAAATTTTCCATGTATTCTTATATTAGACTATAAATCCGGAAAAAATCAATTGACTTTTTCCATCGGTTGTTTAGATATTGGATAGAGATGGAAACGAAAGCAATCTAACTCACAATAAACTGAATCACAACCCAAAATGTCAAGTCCAATCCTGATTCCTCTGCTTGATTCATCATGAGAACCTATGCAAGCATTCCCTGTAAACCGGGTTTCTCCGCAGGCGGTGCAGCGGCGGGACTTCAAACGCACGTCAGATCTTCAAACTAATCCAGCGGCCCTAAAAACAATGCTCGCAGCAACATCGTGTTATGCCTAAGGGGGTACTTCAGATGTACGGGGGGGTACTTCCGAAGTACCCCTCGCCACTTCAAACCCCAACGTTCGAGCTTCTTGCTCGGCCAAAGCGACAGAAATGAGCGGCGCCCCCAAGGGTATTTCGTTCGTTTTCTTCAGTTGTGGGATAATATATCAGAAATAATTTTCAAATGGTGTTTGTTGTGAATCTCTACAAACCTCAAAGCCTCATCTCTTTTCATAACGCCAAATGCAAAATGTTTCCACCAACAATCGCAATCTGATTCGGCGGCTTTTTGCGCGGACAGACTTGCTTCTGCCAGAAGTTCACGCAACTCCGATTCAGTTGTTTGTTCATTAGGTAATGCTGCATCCGGAGACTTGCCACGCCCACGGGGAATGGTCCCGGTTAGGAATATGATACGACGCAAGAACCCTTTTTTTATCTTTCCAGCATTTGGTTTTGATTTAACAAGTGCACTACATATTCCCCTTGTTCCCAGAAGACAATGCTCTATTTGCATTCCTACTGTCCACTTTGAAACCTTCTCATTCCTGACTGAACATCTTGGAATATAATTGTTCAGTTTATTTAATGTGGGTAGATCCAATGTCATGTTACCAGGTTCTTTTAAGCATTTGGGCGTGTTTTATCAGTCTGAATAATTCATAAACCACGAAGCCGCAGCCGGCCAGGCCCGTCAGCATAAGTATATGTTTTAAAGCTCAAAAGACGTCTTTAGCTTTTTCTCCCGTTCATGCCGCTCAAGCGCCAGTTGAATCAGCCGGTCGATGAGCTTGGTCTGCGACATGCCGCTGTGCTCCCACAGCTTGGGATACATGCTGATCTTGGTGAAGCCGGGAATGGTGTTGATTTCGTTAAGGTAGAGCTTGTTCTCATCGACAAGAAATAAGTCCGCCCGCGCCATGCCTTCGCAGCACAAAATTTTGAAGGCTCGCACCGCAAGCTCCTGCACCCGCTGTACGACGTCTTGCGGCAGCTTGGCCGGTACCTCCAGCAGCGCACCGTTTTCGTCGATGTATTTTGCCTCGTAGGAATAAAACTCGTGCTGTGGAATTATCTCGCCCGGAACCGACGCGATGGGATCGTCGTTGCCCAACACAGAGCACTCAATTTCCCGTCCCGGGATGGCTTCCTCAATAATGATCTTGCTGTCGTAGCGAAAGGCGTCTGCCACGGCTGCGTCGAAGTCGGGCTTGGATGTCGCCTTGTGAATGCCGACGGAAGATCCCATATTGGCGGGCTTCACAAATACGGGCGAGCCGAGTCTGTTTGTGACCGCGCCAAAATCCACGCCATCTCGCTCTGGCCAAGTGAAAACCAGAAAATCAGGGATGGGCACGCCGGCATCGCGCAGGAGGCGTTTCATCACGTCCTTGTCCATACCGGCCGCGGAGCCAAGCACGCCGGCGCCGACGAACGGCACATCCATCAATTTGAGGAGTCCCTGAATGGTGCCGTCTTCGCCCAGCGGTCCGTGCAAGACCGGGAAGACGACGTCCACCGGCCCCGGAGAACTGTTGCCGGCAAGCGCCACTATTTCGTGGCTGCCGGATTCGGCTGTGACCAGCGCCACGCTTTCCTGGCTTTTGTTGAGGCTGATGAGCTTTGGGTTTTCGGCGTGCAGCAGGAATTTCGACGGGTCGCTTAAGGTCCAGCGGCCCTGCTTGTCGATACCGATGAGGACGACTTCGTATTTCTCCTTATCGATGGCGTCAACGATGTTTTTCGCCGACTGCAGCGAAACTTCGTGCTCCGCGGATTTGCCACCGAACAGGATTGCCACGCGGATTTTCTTGTTCATTTGATGAAGTGCTACGTTTTAACTTAACAGAATAATAGAATGCGGATTACACAGCGCGGCAAGCCGCAACCAAAGATAAGCCACGGAATCACACGGATTTGGCACGGATATATGAGTTTACGCGTTTGGCGCCAACCATTTGCAAAATTTGGGTCGACATGAAACGACCCAATTCAAAACAAAAAAAAGTCAATGTGGTTCTACTTTTAAGATTTTTTCAGCAAATGGTCTCTGGTAGATTCTGCCATATCCATGTTCAATCAGTGTTCATCCGTGTGAATCCGTGGCTAAAGCTTGTTTAAGACTTTGCTAAGAAAACTTGCGTCTGGCAGGTTTGAGACTCGTGTTTAATCTGAAATCCATATTCCAACGGAATCGAACTCAGTCTTCATAAACCACTGCTGTGCCGCTGGCGCTGACCATGAGCATGTTTGTGCCCGAGCCTGATCCGATGGTCTCATAATCCAGATCCACGCCCACGATGGCGTTGCAGCCTTGTGCCTGCGCTTGCGCCACCATTTCCTGAATGGCGATCTCTTTGGCGCGCCGCAATTCTTTTTCGTAGGACGCCGAACGTCCGCCCACAATGTCCCGAATACCGGCAAAAAAATCCTTAAAAATGTTGGCGCCCAAAATGGCCTCGCCGGTCACCAGGCCGATGTACTGGGTAATCTTCTTGCCCTGCATGGTTGGGGTTGTCAGGATAAGCATTTGATTTGTTCCATGTGTCAAGGGTAACGAAACTTTTTTTTAAAATACGAATTCGGCTGCTGGAAGTCAATCAAGTTTAGCCCTGGCCTGTTCGACATTCTTTTTTCTGGTTTTGTAAGTGAGCCCCGCCTGCAACCTGAACGATTCCTGTACCAACTTGAAACCTGAAACTTTGAACCCATTTGTCCATGATATATCTCCTGTATTGACATTGCTTACATAATTGAATGGCTAATCGATTTCAATGATAATTTTATTTCTACTTTTATATATCATTATATTATTAGATGCGGAGACTCCAAAGAAGATGCAGAATCACGACGGTGATAATTCTCTTGCATTTGTGCGAGCAGAGATTTATTCTTAATTGTTTCACACCCGACGCGCTAAATCCAATCTGACCATAACCAACCAAGGACCGGAAGTCATGGCACAAAGAGAACTTTCATTTTTCGAGACTGTCCTGGCGTTTTTTGATAAGGCTGCTGCATACACTTCGCATCCGAAGGGACTGCTCGACCAGATTAAGTACTGTAACAGCGTTTATTCCTTCAAGTTTCCCCTAAAAAATGATGACGGCACGTATGAGATCATACACGGATTTCGCGTGGAGCACAGCCATCACAAGCAGCCGGTCAAAGGCGGGATCCGTTACAGTGAAATGGTGAACGAAGACGAGATCAAGGCGCTTGCCGCCCTGATGACTTACAAGTGCGCCATCGTGGATGTGCCGTTTGGCGGCGCCAAGGGCGGTGTGAAAATTGAACCGCGCAACTACACATCGAGTCAACTGGAACGCATCACCCGACGGTACACGGCAGAACTTGTCAAGAAAAATTTCATCGGCCCTGGGGTTGACGTCCCGGCGCCGGATTACGGTACCAGCGGGCGGGAAATGGCCTGGATCGCGGATACCTTCAACGCCCTGAATCCGGGCCTCATCGATTCCGATGCCTGTGTTACCGGCAAGCCTATCGAGCAGGGTGGCATTCGCGGGCGGATCGAAGCCACGGGCAACGGCGTTTTCTACGGCGTGCGGCATGTTCTCAGCTATGCCGAGGATATGAAGAAGCTCGGTCTGTCACCGGGCCTGGATGGCAAGAGGGTGGTGGTGCAGGGCATGGGGAACGTCGGCTACCACGTGGCCAAATTTTTCCAGCAGGCCGGGGCCGTAATCGTGGCGGTCGCGGAATACGACGGCGCGATCTACAATCCGAACGGCATCGATATAGATGAATTACAGGCACACCGCAAAGAGACGGGCTCCACGCTTGATTTTCCCGGCGCGAAAAATTTTGAGAATGGCAAACAAGCGCTTGAGTACGAGTGCGACATTCTTGTCCCTGCAGCGCTGGAGCGGCAGATCACAGCGGAAAATGCGCCGCGCGTGCAGGCCAAAATTATCGCCGAAGCCGCCAACGGACCCACCACTGCCGATGGGGAGGATATCCTGCTGAAGAAAGGCGTGATGATCATTCCGGACATGTATCTCAATGCGGGGGGTGTGACGGTGTCCTATTTTGAGTGGCTGAAGAATTTGAGCCATGTGCGTTTTGGCCGCATGAGCAAGCGTTTCGAGGAGGCTTCGAATATGGGACTGCTGAATGCGGTTGAGAAGCTGACCGGCAAAGCTCTGAGCCAAGACGAAAAGACTTTGATTTCACACGGTGCCGATGAAATCGATCTGGTCAATTCCGGCCTTGAGGAAACCATGATCAACGCTTACGATGACATCCATGAGACCCTGGTTTCTACCGATGGCCTCGACGATTTAAGAACGGCTGCTTTTGTCAGCTCCATTAATAAGATCGCTGTCACATATATGCAACTGGGCATTTTCCCATAAAACAGAACGGGTCTGCGACTAGTTTAGCCTCTTGTCCCAGCCTCTTTGCGCGCCCGGAACAGTAAGGTTGAGGGCGCCGCCGATGTCGTTCCTATTGATGGAGGGCTGTGTTCAACAACAGCTCCGAAATCTGTATGGTTGATTTCCGCGGCAAATAACCTGGCGGGTTGTTCGTCGCGAAGTCCGATGACAGGAAATTTCAGTTTTATTCATACGCCTCTCTGGCAGGCGATGATTTGAAGATTTTCGGCCAGTCGGCCGGGCAAACAAGCAAACAATAGACTTAAAGCAGTCAGCAAATGTGCAAAAAAAGCTTGATTCGTTTCTTTGGATTTGTCATTTTGATGGCGATATTTTTTGTGGCTGCATGCACATTGAATCGCGAAGGAGGGCCCGCCCGTCCACGGCTGGTGCTGCTGATTGCCATTGATGCGTTCCGGTTTGATTATCTTACACGTTTTGCAAACAACTTTTCCGACCGCGGATTCAAACGCATTCTGAGGCGTGGCGCCAATTTTACTGACGCCCACATCAACCATTTCCGTACGGCGACTGCGCCCGGCCACTCAACCATGCTGACCGGCGCCTCGGGCAAGGTGTCGGGAATCGTTGACAATGAATGGTACGATCGTGAACTTGCGACAAAAGTGAATTGTGTTGAAGACCGCGCCGCCAACTTGCTGGTGGCACGCGAGACCAAAAGCAACGCCGGCCGTTCACCAAAAAATTTGCTGGTCACCACAGTGGGCGATGAACTCAAACTGGCGACAAATTCAAAAGCTAAGGTAATCGGAGTTTCCTATAAAGATCGCGCAGCGATTTTGCCCGGCGGCAAGATGGCTGATGCAGCTTACTGGTACGATACCGCCACTGGAAATTTTATCTCGAGCACCTGCTACATGAGTGAATCGCCGGATTGGGTAAGATCCTTTAACGAGGCCAAAATACCGGATTCATACTTTGGCAAACAATGGCGGAAGTTGCTCGCCGAAGAGGCCTACGAACTCTCGCGAGAAGACGATTTTCCGCATGAACTGGACTACAAGGGGCTGGGCGTCGTCTTCCCACACACTACGGCGGTTCTGACAACTTTTCAATGGATTTCTACCAAGCGTTTGCTCACACACCGTTTGCGGATTTACACCTGGCCCAGTTCTGCAAAGCCGTCGTGGAGAATGAAAACCTCGGTGCGGATGACGTCCCTGACCTGCTGACGGTTAGTTTTTCCGCTACCGACCGGATCGGACATCAGTATGGTCCGTACAGCAAGGAGCAGCACGACCAGATCTTGCGTCTTGATCGCATTGTGGCTGACTTGCTTGATTATCTGGACAGCAGGATCGGGCTCGACAACATGATTGTTCTGATGACCGCCGACCATGGTAGCGCGCCAATTCCGGAATACATTGCCCAATTTGGTGTTGACGCCGGCAGAATCGATACCAGCGAGGTTCCTGAAGGCGAGGATTCGGTTGTCATCCCGCAAACAGTAGATGCGGCGCTGGACCGCGCTCTGGGGCGTGCCGACTGGATCGAGGCCTTTGTGAAACCCAATCTTTATCTCAATTACTCCGAAATAGATGCACGCCGTCTTTCACGGCGCAAGGTTGAGGAAATCGGCGCACAGGCGCTCAAACAATTGCACGGGATTGCCGAGGTGCTGACCCGCACACAGTTGCTGACAGGAGATTTTCTGGAAAATGAGATTACGCTGCGGATGAGCAACCAGTTTTTCCCGAAAAGAAGCGGTGACCTCGTTATCGTTAACCAGCCTTACTACCTGACTTCAGCCTACAAGCACAGCATTAACAAAGGTTCGGATCACGAAACCTGTTACGATTACGATACGCACATTCCGTTCATTCTATTGGGAAAGGCTTTTAAGGCGGGTGCTTATCATTTTCCTGTGACTCTGAACGACATGGCGCCGACGCTGGCCAATGTGCTCGGCCTGGCCTATCCTTCGGGGAATCAGGGGCGGGTGCTGCATGAATGCTTGAATTAGTGCCTGGCCACAATAACAAGATGACCTTGTTTTCTCGCATTGGTTGCAAAGGAGTGAAAAATCGGTGAGCGTAGCGAATGAATTTTTGCAGAGTGGTTCTTTGCTTCAAATGGAGCACATTGGTAAAGTTTTTCCCGGCGTGATTGCTCTGGATGATGTTCAATTTGAGCTTTGTCAGGGAAAAGTTCATATACTTCTCGGCGAAAACGGCGCGGGGAAATCGACCTTGATGAAGATTCTGAGCGGCGCCTACCAGAAGACTGCCGGAAGGATTTTGCTGGAAGGCGCCGACATTGAAATTAAGTCGCCCGGCCATGCGCAGGCACTGGGAATAAGCATCATTTATCAGGAGTTGAATCTCGTGCCCTACCTGTCGGCGGGAGAAAATATTTTCCTCGGTCGCGAACCTACCAAAATTCCCGGCGTGGTTGATTTCGGCGAGTTGTACTGGAAAGCGCAAATGCTCTTAGACGGCCTGGGTGTTGAGATCAATGCGAAAACACCGGTTGCAGAGCTGGGAATAGCCCAGCAGCAAATGGTGGAGGTTGCGAAAGCGCTTTCCCTCGATGCGCGTATCCTGATTATGGATGAGCCCACGTCATCGTTGACCGAGCAGGAGATCGGACAGTTGTTCGCCGCCATCCGCAAGCTGAGGGACAAGGGCGTCGCCATTGTTTACATTTCGCACCGCATGGAGGAGCTGTTTGAGATCGGTGATCGCGTGACCGTGCTGCGGGACGGTCGCTACGTCGGGACGCATAAACTCAGCGATATCAGCAAAGACGAGCTGGTTCAGATGATGGTGGGTCGGCAACTGACGCAGCAATATCCGAAACGGTCGGCAAACATTGGCGAGGAAGTTCTGCGAGTTGAAAATCTTGCTGTCAAGGGGAAACTGAACAACATTAGTTTCTCTCTGAGAAAGGGGGAAGTCCTGGGTGTCGCCGGGCTGCTTGGTTCCGGGCGCACCGAACTCGCACGCGCAATCTTCGGTTTGGAGAGAATCGCTTCCGGCAGCATTCATGTCAAGAAGAAAATGCGCAAGATCCGATCTCCACAAAAGGCGATTGATCTCGGTATCGGTTTTCTGACCGAGGACAGAAAAATGCAGGGGCTTGTCATGCTCTTGTCTGTAAAAGAGAACATTTCGCTCCCCAGCGTGGCAAGGCTTTCGCGTTTCGGTGTGATGAACACGGCGGAAGAGACCGAGG